>CAIOSL010000060.1 GCA_903861015.1 uncultured bacterium | reverse complement strand
CTCGGCCAAGCGAGTTAGCTCTGTCTGGTAATCCTCGGCCGAACGAGCAATAATGTCCGATTTGTGAACATGCATAATCGCCCGCAAAACTTCGTCACGCAAAGTTGCCTGCAAGCTATCGAACAACTTTTGTGATTCGCTGCGGTATTCGACCAATGGGTCACGCTGGCCAACACTGCGCCAATGAATTCCTTCGCGCAAATGTTGCATATTCTCGAGGTGTTGCATCCACAGTGTATCCAAAACTTGCAAATATACTTCGCGTTCAACTTTGCGCAAGATCTCCGCTTCTAGTTCTGTCTCTTTATCCGCATAGATCTCGGCAACCAGACGATGAGCGCTCTCGTAACGAGTTTTATCCTTCTTTTCGTCGCCAATGATCTTCAGCTGGTCGGTGTTCAACGGGAATATAGTTTCAAATTCTGATGCAAAATTTGGATTGTTCTTGGCAGGCAAAGCCGTTAGTTCACGCAACTTAGAATCGATCAAACGTTCAATCTCGGGCTTGATGTCGTCACCTTCCAAGATGCGACGACGAATCGTATAGACTACCCGACGATGACGGTTAATGACATTGTCGTACTGAACAACATTTTTACGAGTATCAAAGTTGAATCCTTCAACTCGTTTTTGAGCCGCTTCCAAAGTCTTTGAAACAGCTTTGTTTTGAATCGGTGTATCTTCGCTGACGCCTAATCGATCCATCAGACCAGCAATGCGCTCGCCCTGAAAGATCCGCATCAAATCGTCTTCGGTCGATACATAAAATTGAGTTTGGCCAGGGTCGCCCTGACGACCACCACGACCACGCAACTGGTTATCGATACGACGAGATTCGTGGCGCTCTGACCCAATCACTACCAAACCGCCCAACTCAACCACACCCTCACCTAGCTTGATGTCGGTACCACGACCAGCGATATTGGTTGCTAGAGTAATAGCGCCTTTTTGGCCAGCTTTCTCAATGATCGCTGCTTCGCGCTCATTATTTTTGGCATTTAATATTTCGTATTCGATACCAAATTTGTCCAGATACGACGCAATTAGCTCGTTTTTCGCAATCGAGGCCGAGCCCACCAACACCGGGCGACCTTGCTTGTGATATTCCATAATCGATTCTGCAATCGCCTTCAATTTGGCCTTTTCGGTTCTAAAAATCAAGTCATCGCTGTCAATACGCGTAACCGGACGATTAGATGGAATCTGAATAACATCCAAACTATAGATCTGCTGAAACTCTTCGGCCTCCGTAAACGCCGTACCGGTCATACCGGAAAGTTTTTTGTACAAACGGAAGTAATTCTGGAAAGAAATCGTGGCCAGTGTCATGCTTTCTTGCAAAACCGACACGCCCTCTTTGGCTTCAATCGCCTGGTGTAACCCCTCATTATAGCGGCGCCCCTGCATCAAACGACCCGTAAATTCGTCGACAATAATAACTTCACCGTCAGCCGTTACCACGTAATCCTTGTCGCGTTTGAACAAAGCTTGGGCCCTTAGCGCCTGGTCCATATGATAAACCGAACGAACATAATCGGGGCTATAAAGATTCTTGATGCCCAACATTTTTTGGACTTTTTCGACACCTTCGTCGCTCAGCGAAACTGTGCGGTGCTTTTCATCCATAATGTAGTCCTCGGGGACAAGTTTAGCGGCGATTTTAGAAAATTGATAATAGCTATCAGGGTTTTCGGCTGCTGGCGCGCTAATAATCAGTGGCGTTCGGGCCTCGTCAATCAAGATGCTGTCAACCTCGTCAACGATGGCATAATGCAAGTCTCGTTGCCTCAATAAGTCAACTTCGTTAACCATGTTGTCTCGCAGATAGTCAAAACCAAACTCGTTATTAGTGCCATAGGTCACATCGGCGGCATAAGCCTCCTTGCGAGTTGATGGACGCAAACGCTTCATTCGAGGGTCATCGTGATTCTCGTTGTCGTAACTAGGGTCATAAACAAACGAAGCTTCGTTAATGATTACACCGGTCGACAAGCCCATGTAATGATAAACCCCGCCCATCCAACTGGCGTCGCGCTGTGCCAAATAATCATTGACCGTAACCACATGAACACCTTTGCCTTCAAGGGCATTCAGGTACACCGGCAAAGTAGCCACCAAGGTTTTACCCTCACCAGTCTTCATTTCGGCTACATTGCCATCATGCAATGCAATACCACCAATCAACTGCACATCAAAGTGACGCATACCCAAAACACGATCACTGGCTTCGCGGACAGCAGCAAAGGCATCGGCCAAAATAGTATCCAGATTAACACCTTTGTTTTGCAAGCGGTCTTTTAAAACAACCGTTTGTTGCTTTAACTCATCGTCCGACATTGACTTGTATTTGTCGGCCAGAGCGTTGATCGCCACAACTTTCTTTTGGAATCCCTTTAACAAGCGAGCTTGGGGGTCACCGAATATCTTGGTCAAAACCTTCTGTTTGCTTACCATGGCTAAAAACTTTACTCCCTATTAAAAAATCTAAAGTGAAATACTACACCTTACTATACGGTTTTAAAAACAATTAGACAAGATGTCAATCGGTTAGAGTTCGCGTTTAAAGCTGCGCTTGAACCGACTCATCACTCCTCGATTGCCAACGTGGGCAATTGCCGCTTGCTTGTAATCGCGCAACTGAGTTTGGATCTTGGCCTCGACAATATCAACCGCTGCCAGTGCGTTGCCGGTCGAATCTTTGGCTGTAATCACCTTGCCGGGCAGATTAAGTATCACCTCAACTTGATATTTATTACCGTGGTCATTATTAACCTCGGCCAGTTTAACCTCGCCAGTCAGGCTACGGCGTGCGTGTTTTGGGATATAGCGCTCCAGGCGACTGATACGTTTTTCAACATACTTTCTGGTATTGTCATCGACTTCGTATCCAATCCCTGTAATCTTGATTGGTGTAACCATTCTACCCTCCTTTTAAGCGGCCCGATAAGTCTATTATAGCATCGTTGCATTAGCCAAATAAGGCTGCAAAACGGATGGTATATTAACCCGACCGTCCTCGGTCTGGCCATTCTCGATGATCGCGATCATAATACGGCCCAGCGCAAAGGCCGTAGCGTCATTGGTGTGAACCAACTCAAGCGCACCGGTCTGGCGGCGCACCCTAGTATTTAGACGACGAGACTGGTAATCGGTCATGTAGTCAGCGGTATGGGTTTCGCGGTATTTATCTTGGCCCGGCAACCATGTTTCCATATCAACACCACGGGCATTTGGTTTGCCGATATCAAACGTACATTTTTGTAGTACCCGGTAAGGCAACCCCAGTTGAGTTAACAAATACTCTTGAATTGCCACAAACAGCAAGTGTTCGCTAGGACCATCTTCGGCTGTCGTAAAGCTTTCCATCTCGAGTTTGTCAAATTGGTGCATTCGCAAGATGCCTTCCATATCCTTGCCATAAGTACCGGCTTCGCGCCTAAAACTGGTGGCGTAGCCCAAATAACGCAGTGGCAAATCCGCCTCGTCGAATATCTCGCCGGCATGCATACTGCCCAAAACGTGCTCGGCACTGCCCTGCAGCCACAAATCATCACCTTCTAGTTTATAGCGGTCCTCGCGTGGCTCTAACCGGTCCATGGCATCATACATGTCAGTCCTGATCATCAGTGGTGGCAAAATTAGTTTTAACGGCTTAGTCGAAATCGTCAGCCCTGCCCCCGTAGCAATCTCAGCGATTTTGGCCTCATCACTTAATGTATTCATGACAAATTGCACAATCGACATCTGTAATTTAACCAGATCACCTTCAATATATGCGAATCGACTACCGGTAACCTTAGCCGCGCGCTCTTTGTCGAGCCATCCACGACTGGTTGCGATATCGGCGTGGTTGCGTGGCGCAAAATCAAATCGGGTTGGTTCACCGACGACTTTTGATATAACATTCTCGTCTTCACTGACACCAACCGGTACGTCGGCTGCCGCCATGTTCGGAACTTGTTTGATCAATACAACAAACTGTTCGTCAACTTGTTTAAACTTAGGCTCTAGGACCGACAATTGGTCCTTTATTGCCTTGCCTTCGCTAATCAACTCTGGCGTTGGTTTGGCGCCTTTGGTACGCGAGACAATATCATTACGTTTTTGACGCAGGTCATCAACTTGATTTTGTAGATCTCGACGTTCAACATCGAGTTGCAACAGGTTTGCAATATCAACCTTGTAACCCTTATTACGAGCGTTGGTTTGGACCAGATCAGCATTGTCGCGGATAAAACGAATATCTAACATGCTCTAATTGTAGCAGATTTTTATAAATTAACAGATAGCTATTCTGTACGCAAAGCATCAATTGGGTTCAACCTGGCAGCCTTACGTGCCGGCAAGATGCCCGATGCCACTGCGACCAGGACTAATCCGGCCACGACAATAAAGATATTAAGTGGCTCAAAGATCAATAGTCTAACATCGCCAATATCCAAAGCTTTGCTAATAATCGGATTGACTACCAGCCCAAATATTACCGCCAGGCCACTGCCGACCGCACCGCCAATAAAGCCAATCCAAGCCGCTTCGAGTTTAAACAATCTGCCGACATCACGTCGACGCATACCCAGAGCCTTCATTAAACCAATCTGCTGTACGCGTTCCAAAACACTAATATACTGGGTGTTAATAATCCCAAAGACCGAGGTTATAACCGCCAGAGCACCAAAACCGAGCAAAATACCCTGCAAAACATTAATGAAAGTATTGATTACCCCCAGAATATCGGCAGCCGTTTGCGCAAAATAGCCCATGTCGGTCAAAGTTTGCTTGATAGTATTGGTCTTGTCGGCACTAACCGCCTGAACCGCCGTAACCGTAAAGTTGCCGTAATTACGCGTTCCTTGGTTGATGTAATCATACAAAGTTTTAGAGGCATTATTAGACAACAACAAAGTGCTTTGAGCTCTAAAGGCCAAACCAGACTTGCTGCTGATTGCCTTGACGACATAGTTGAACGTTCGGCTCTCCGGGTTCGATAGTGGTGACGACAACTTGTCGGCAACTATATTTACTGTTTGACCCACCGCCGATTGATCGTCGCTAAACCCAAGCGCCGTTACGTAAGCTTCGGTCAGAATTATCTCGTTATCGGCCAAATCACCACTGGTCGAACCGGCCGCCAGCTTTAGAGTCACACTGGGGCTAAAGGTGCTAAGGGCCGCCAGATATCGATCCCCGCTGGGCCCCGAAATATATCGAACTTGTGGGTTATAATTCGGCGATACCGACACCACCCCATCGATTTGTTTGATCTTGCTGATATCATCTAAGTTCAAATATTGCCCCGCAAACAAACCGGTTGCAACACCCGAACTAGTATCGCTGTATTTTTGAGGTCCTTGCTGCTCTTGCGGCTTGGCCTTGGCCACAGATAATTCTTTAATGTCGGTATTGGCACTGACAATCTGGTCGGTATAGGCTCGGCCACCAACCCCGGCCGCTAACGATAATGTAATCGTAAACGCCCCAACGCCAATCGCCAAACTCGTCAACAAAGTGCGAGCCTTGGCTTGCTTTAGACTGCGGGCTGCCCGAATTGATACATCACGTAAACGCATTATTTCTTCCCCTTTACTGATTCAATCTCGCCATCTTTAATTCGGATCTGAATATCACAGCGATTAGCCAGGTCTTCGTCGTGCGTCACCACAATTAAAGTGACTTTGTTGCGTTTATTGTAATCAAACAACAAATCCTCAACCACACCACCAGTTACACTATCCAGGTTGCCAGTTGGCTCGTCGGCAAACAAGATTTTTGGTTGATTAACAATCGCCCTAGCAACCGCCAAACGCTGTTTTTGACCACCAGATAACTCACGGGCTCGGCTTTTCTTCTTGTCGATTAGTTCAACCGCTTTCAGGGCCGCTTCAATTTTTGATCGACGCTTTTTAGTTGGCACATTAGCAATTTCTAGCGGCAAACTGACGTTATCATAACAACTCTCGTTAGCCTGCACGAAAAAGCTCTGAAAAATAAAACTCATCGCCGTCGAGCGGAACTTGTCGATATCTTTTTGGTTCATCGACAGTATGTCTTGACCATCAATCACAACCTGACCCTTGTCGGGCCGATCCAGACCACTCATAACATGCATCAATGTCGATTTGCCACTGCCCGATTTACCCAAAATAGCCACACTAGCGCCATCTGGAATCGTAAAGTTAACGTCATTTAAAACCCGAAAGACATTATCTTTCTTACCATAGGTTTTGGTTATATTTTTCACCTCAATCATAAGTACTATTATATACTTCTGGAGGTGAGTTTACTAGTTAATTAACCTAACTTTACACCAGGGTAGATTTCGCGAGTCGTCGCATCAATTTCAGCACGCATCTGTGGGAAAGGCACACCTTCTCGGGCAGTTACACCTTCAAATATCCAAAATACACGTTCGCTATAACCCCAACCACAGGCTGGTGGCATACCGTATTCCAACATTTCGACATAATCAATGTCGAGCATCATCGCTTCGTCATCACCAGCTTCGCGCATGCCCTGTTGTTCGACAAAACGGTCCAGCTGATCAATCGGGTCGTTCAGCTCTGAAAAACCGTTGCCCAGTTCTGACCCGGCAATAACCGGCTGAAAACGCTGCACCGATACCCCATCCGGATTGCTTTTAGCCAACGGACTAATAAATTTAGGGGTGTTAATCAACCACACTGGGCCGGCGACATCCTTGCGAATATTCTTCCATAATTTATCGATGCCACGGGCTCGGTTCTCGGTTTGCTCGACTTCTAGTTTGTTGTCGGCCAGCGCCTTCTTAACTTCGTCTAAGGTGCTGCCATATACATCAATGTTGTATCGTTCTTTGATCACAGTGGCATAATCCCAAACCTGCCAACTGCCACTCATGTCGATCATCTGACCGTTTAAATTAAACTGAAGCGTACCGAATGTTTTTTTCAAAACATACTTGTACATATCTTCCATAAATTTCATGCCATCTTGCCAATTGGCGTAGGCCCAATACCACTCCATTGCCACATGCTCTGGCAAATGCTCGTCACTGTAATTTTCGTTCCTAAACCTCGGACCAATATCATAAACTTTTTCGTAACCTGCCCCAATTAACCGCTTGAGCGGCAACTCGTGGCTGATACGCAAATAAAAATCCTGGTCCAAAGCGTCCATATGGGTTACAAATGGGTTAGCGTCAGCACCACCAGTCGTATGTTCCAAAACCGGAATATTAATCTCGATAAAACCGTTCTGATTCAGATATTCGCGGCTGGCCTGCCAAAAACGGCTACGCCTTACAAATCGATCGCGCACATCCTGATTGACGTTCATGTCAACATATCGTCGGCGCATACGCTCTTCTTTGTTAGTAAAGCCTTCGGTTGCACTTGGCATTGGCCGCAGGGCTTTGGTCAACAGACGTAAAGTAGTAGTCTCGATCGATATCTCGCCAGTTTGGCTTTTAATAACCTTGCCGGTTGCTTCAATAAAATCACCGGTATCTAAAAGTGGCAATTCTTTCATGCCCAACTGGTTATTAGCTGCGTCAAGCTCCATCGTAATGTCATTACGCAAGAACAATTGCAATTGGCCGCTAAAATCCTTCAAAACGAT
>CAIOSL010000059.1 GCA_903861015.1 uncultured bacterium | reverse complement strand
TGTCGGCCTTAACGCCAGCCGAAGAAGCCGATCTGGATCAAGCACTAATCGACACCTATGCCCGGGTTGGCATAACCAGCGATCCTTTGACGCATAATTCAACGCCCCCCACAGTTAACGAACTTTACGATACCCTGCTACACATGGGCGGCAACGGCCCACAGTTGGCACAACGCTTACGCAAATATACCACAGGTACTTTCGCTGGCATCTTTAGCCAGCAGTCAAATACCGAAATTAATAATCCAATGGTTGTTTTTAATATTCGCGACCTTGAAGACGAATTAAGACCAGTTGCAATGTATATTGTCCTTAGTCATATATGGAATGTTATTCGAACCGAACAAAAAAAGCGTATGTTGATCGTTGACGAGGCTTGGCAGTTAATGAAGTACGACGATTCGGCTAACTTTTTGTTTAGTTTAGCCAAACGCGCTCGCAAATATTTCTTGGGCCTGACCACCATCACCCAGGATGTCGAGGACTTTATGAGCAGCAAAATGGGGCGGGCCATCGTCGCCAACAGTTCGATGCAAATATTGTTAAAACAATCGTCGAGTGCCGTCGATGTGTTGTCGGATGTCTTTAAATTAACCGAGGAAGAAAAAAAGCGCCTGGCCAACTTCCCGGTAGGGCAGGGACTATTCTTTGCTGGTCAAAGCCACGTTCATATTCAAATCGAAGCCAGCGCAACCGAAAAACAATTAATCAGCACCACGCCACAAAATAGCGTCCAAAACATGCAACCAATTCCGATCGACCGTTCGGGCGCCAGTAGTTACATGGACCCAGGTTCGGTAATTTAAGGTATAATGTAGGGTAGTTATGGTTAACCCCGACCCAGGAGAAAGAGATTATCGAAAAAAGTTTAATCTTGACTCTATTAAGGGCGCCGAGGAATCAGGTACTGCCAATACCAATGACGTCAACCAAGACAACCTTGATAAATCAGAATCCGAAGCCGGCGGATGGGCCGACAAAACAAGTAAGAGCCAGAGAGTCAACAACAAGCAAAGTCGTATATTTGGCATTAATGGCAAAAAAGGGCCGGCGGCGACAATAATTGTGACTCTGGCTGTATCGATAGGCGCTATATTAATCGGTATGTCACCAAGCTTACTACTGCTTGATCTCAAGACAAAATTAAGTGAGTTCCTAGATCACGCTGCACCAGCCAGAATAATTAGTTCGAATAAAGTACTTTATTCGAAGTTCAAAAACACTCAATTTTCATTCTCTGAATCTAGTGACGGTAAGTGTAATATCGTATGTAAATTTAGCTCAATCGATGAGACTGCATTACTCAACCTAAAAGCTAATGGCTTTGATGTTAAGACAACTGCCGGTAGTGGATTAGCAAAAGGCAATTATGTGATTAATGAGATGACATTTCCGGATGGTCACAAGGTAAGTAACGGGGAGGAGTTTAGCGCAGCCCTGAATGATATAGGCAGAGCGTCTAGCTTCAAGTCGGCATTCGACCCCAATGTAGACTACTTTCTGAGCGGTAAGTTTGGAACGGTACTACGCGAGAAATTCGGGCTCGATAAACTACCGAAATTAGTTTCCGGAACTAAAGATTCTATAAAAAAATCATTCAGAAAAGCTATAGGTTTACCAGAGGAAGATATAAATACCTCTAAACTATCAGCTAGTGAAAAGATTGCAGCGGATCCAAGGTTAAAGAAAGTTTCTGACGTAATGGCAGTATACAACAAAAAAGTTAGTTCAGTAGACGATAAAGCAAACATCGCTCAATTAGTGTGCACTGCATATAACGTAGGGAAAGGAGTAACCTATGCGGCTAAGGCCGCAAAGATAATAATGTACACATCATTTGCTATGGTTTTCTTAAACGCCGCAGATCAAATCAAGGCCGGTGACGCTAACGCTGATACAATATCGGTATTAGGAGATCAATTAACACAACTAGATGCTGGTGGTAAGTCGGCGACCGAATC
>CAIOSL010000058.1 GCA_903861015.1 uncultured bacterium | reverse complement strand
GTAGTGTATTACGCACTATATCAATAAGTTCGGGGTCGCGCATACCAATATCGACAACTGCTTTAAAGTATCCTTCTTTATTACCAGTATCATGCCAGCGGCCATCAATAATAGTACCCAGAACATCAGTTTGTTTACTGAGTTTATTTATAGCCTCAGCTAGATATATCTCACCTCCACTGACGGAGTGATACTCAACCAGATCTTCAATAATCGGAATAATGTCCGGGGTTAACAAATAGCCACCTACCGAAGCGTACGAAGACGGCGCTCTATCACGACCCGGCTTTTCAACCAAACCATCAAGCAAGAACGTAGTGCTGTCCATAGCCTTGGCGATAGATGGTACGCCATATTTGTGGGTTTGATCCAAATCAACAGGAATTAATGAGATGACCGGTAGACCATATTGGTTGTATTTGTCGACCAGTTGTTGAGCGCGCGGCACTTCCGATACGAAGATGTCGTCTGCCCAAAATAGTAAGAACGGATCATCGCCCAAATGTTCAGCTGCGTTTAATATCGGCAAAGCATTACCATAGGGGCCGGCATCTTTTACGTAAGTAAATTTGGCCAGATTTGATACGGATGTTAATTTATTAGCCATGTCTTGACGACCAGATTTGAGTAATTTTTCTTCCAACAAGAGATTACGTTCAAAATAATCCCGGACTATCTTTTCGTACTCGCCGACGACGAATATTATCTCGGTCACGCCGGCCGCTATAGCCTCCTCGACCACATATTGAGCAACGGGTTTATTTATTATCGGCAACATTTCTTTAGGCGTAGATTTGGTTTGCGGGTACAGGCGAGTACCCATGCCAGCTATGGGGATTATTGCTTTGGTAACTTTTTTACGACTACCGTCAGGTGTGTTAATCATCGTTTTTGAAATACCGTTTTTAGCGAAATTTTGTTGGTATACTCGAGTGCGCCGTATTGGAAGATGCGGATTGCCGCCGCCAAGGCGATAACGGCGCTAACGGCCAAAATACCGATTCCGATCAGGGTGTCGGTTACTGTCAAGTTGCCAACGGCGTTGCGCAGCATCAACGGTATTGGCGCCGTTAGCGGAAAGAACGTCAAAAACTTCACCAAACCCGAGTCGGGCGCCGAGATAAACAACGTTACTGCATACAGTGGTCCAAAGATAAATATCATTACCGCACCAAAGAAACCCGAGGCTTCCTTGACTGTTGGCACCGCCGCACCAATCGCTACCAGCAGCCCCGTAAACAGCAAAAAGCTTAAAACAAACATAATCGCCCCGATAGCAATGCGGGTTGGGTCGAGGGGTATGTTGCTGAGATCAAGGTTCGGCAATGACAATTGATCACGCAAAAATACGTAAACCAGGATAATCGGTGTCAAAATCACCGCCACCTGGATCAGCGCCAAGACCAAAAGTGACAATATTTTGCCAATAACCAACGTGCGGGCCTTGATGGTGGTCAAAATAATCTCGATTACTCGGTTTTCTTTTTCTTCAGTGGTACTGGCCAGCATTTGGTTGCCAAAGACCGCAATTAAAACGTAAAATAACACCAAAAACACACCCGGAGCAATCAGGCCCTTAAACCCGTCGTACTGCGAACCATTTTTGTATAAAACCGAGTTAAACCCGACCGTGTTTTTCAGCACCGCCGTCACCTGGCTGCTGACGGTAGGGGATACCGAGGCCTGCAAAATCGCATTGGCCGTCCCCTGATAGCGATTGTCGTCGAACAATCCGACGTCATTGGCATAGATTTCGACTTTGCCACCCGCTAAATCTTTGGGATAGTAAAAATAGGCGTCCAACGACCCGTTAATAACGTCGTTGATCGCCGCCTGTTTGTCACTGGTTTGCGACGCGCCAAGTTGTTTGACTATATCGGTATTAATCAGCCCGCTGTCATCGGTAACAACAAACGAGAACTTTTGGTTGACCGTGTCTGCGGCAGCCTGTTTGGTTGATACGCCCGAGAAATAAGCAATGCCATAAATTGCAGCGATAGCGATAGGAAAGACGGCAGCAATAATCCAAAACGATT
>CAIOSL010000057.1 GCA_903861015.1 uncultured bacterium | reverse complement strand
GCCAAGACTACGAAGATTCTACCGACAGTTTGCTGGCCGCAAACATCGTTCCAAGTATCATCAGATTTACCCAGGCGCTCAAAAAAAGCCTAGTCGATCACAACGTTACTTGCTATGTCAAAGTATCGACTACCGGCTTGGGCGGTATGGGTGATAACTTGTTCTATACTCACGGTGACGTCAACGAACCCGGAATGTCGTCTGGTATATTGGGCAAAGTTGCCGCTGCTGGCATTATTCACCAATTGCTTTGGAGCTTGTCGCATACACCAGGAATCAATATCAAAGTTGTTGTTCCGGCTGCATTAATTGGCTGGCAAGGCATCAATCATGGCAAGTTCCGATCTCATGGCAAGAGTTTACCGTTGGTTGATTCGACTACAAAAACTACATTAAAGGACGACCAAATTCTAACTCCCGTCAACTGTAATCAGCTAGCCGAATATATGGAGATGCCATATGTAGATTCGGGCGAGAACTGCGCCTACAGCTTGGGCGAAATGACGGCCATAACTGCACTGGGGCAAATGGAATGCATTACCCGCGAAGAGGTGGCTCAGGCCTGCATCGAAATGGCGCTTGGTTCAACACGACGCGATCTTTTGACCGCAATGGATTTGGTGGCAATGGGCCCATCGCATTCCGGCGCCGTGCATCGTCAGATAATCCTCGACAAGTTGGCAAGGTTAGAAATCGAAGCATCAACGCCAAGTATCGCCACCAACAACCTGGGGCCGACAGTTTCTAAGCATCTGTTCGAACTACAGTTGATGATCGAGTGTAGCGACAAATCACTCAACGAATGCGTAAGATTACCATTAGACACGTTAACCGACAGGATACACAAATACATCGATAATAATCAGCAAATACGATCTCAGATTTTGTCATTAGGATTACCGATTATATTTAACGATTCGCAGGTCATAATGAGCGAATATTTCTATGTACCAAATCCAAAGGAAGACAATATTATAAACAAGCAAAACATCGATCTTTGGGCAAGCAGCGGCTGGATTGATCTGCGCAAGGACAATATAAGCTATTGGCAATCAGTCATTGCTAAAATTGTCGTCGAGCACGAAAAGAATAGCGCCACCGGTATAGCATTCGCTGACCGTAATCATATTGACGTCAATAATCCAAATGTAGGCGAACTATTAGGCTATGCTTACTCGATGATGGGCGGCCACCGCAAGACCGAGTTTTTAAAGTAGACATTTATTACGCAGCGTTGATTATCGTCACAGCTACACAAAACACAAACGCTACTACCATAAGCAGCGTTTTGTTTTTGGATGGTATATAACTAGAATTCATAAACAAAAGTACGCCCGATACGACGAGCAAATCTACAAAAACTAATTCGGCAAAAAACGGTAATACTTCCACCGAACCCGGATACAAGGCAAGATTAAACTTGTAGGCAGTTTGAGCAACCGGTAAGCCAACTAGGGCATACAAGATTAAGAAAACCGCGCGGTTGATGTCAATATCAATAAGTTTTTTTGATAATTTAAGCCATATTATAAGTGCAAGTACAACCCACAAGACAATCGACCAGGTAAGTATTGGCGCAAAGCTCTTAAAAGTATTTTGATTAAGATATACTTTAAAATAATTAATCATCACAACTAGAATATAGACTGGCAATGTAATCAAAGCCGTAATCGCCAAGATGTGCTTGATAGTCAGCCGGCCAAAACTTACATCAATTGAGCCAGATTGCCGTTTTTGCTGACGGCGAACATTGTCGGTACGACCCTTGACGCTTGGGTACAGTTTCGACAACTCGCTACGATCTTTCATAATGTTGATTATACCATCTATACATAAGCAAATAAAAAACACCGACTTAATCGGTGTGTGGTTATCATAAAAAAAGAGTTGCCCCGAGTGAGTAATTGTTATTACTGCAAACTCGGGGCGGGTTGTGGACGACATTGCGTCCATACGGATACGGAGGTTGCGTGATCAGTGAGCGGCTTGACGTCGCCAAACACAAATCATGCTATCGCCGTCAGCGGGGGACAATTGACCGAAGAGTTCGGCGTAGCCTGGGTTGGGCGAGACGGGAGGGGTCCCGTACAAGCTGTGCCCATAAAAGCCGCGCGAAATCATGGTCGCCGGGTCAAAGGCGTGGTCATTGGCATGACCGGCAACTTTGGCACCGACTTCTTGGACGTCCGACGGGACGGTCGCTTCGCCAATACGCGGATAGCTTTCAACCCCTGTGGCCCGATCGAAGCAGAACTTCATGACCGGATTCTGCGTCCTGAGTGCCACGTAGGGCGCCAGGGGCAGGGGGACGAAAGCGTGCGCATCGGGCAGCGAACGGCGGATGTCTTCGTTCAAGACGACGCGAAGCAATGCTTCGCCGATGCCCTGGCCCTGATAGTCCTTGCGGACGCACATGCCAGCTAAGTACAGGATGTCCTCACCCAGCAAGAACTTGAGGGTGATGAAGTCCCACATGCGGAAAGCCACGGGGTTGCCTTGACCGTCATACACGATCAGCAAACCGCGGGGTTTAAAGATGTGATCCTTCACATCGCGACGGAAATCGCGATTAGGCGCCTGGTGGAAAGCACTGGCCGCAACCGGCATCAGCGAATCCAACAGTTCTTCCTGAACGTCACCAGCCAAATGGCTCGGGTGATCGATACGCATGACGGTTAGGTCAGCGTGCCGGGGAGTGCTCAGCGCAAGCGCTTGAGCGTCGATGTGTCTTGCGACACCAGGTGCGGTGGCAAACATGGCGAATACCTCTGTAGGTTGTAAACGTACGCACCCAGTCACAACTTAAGGGTTGTGGGCAGCTTCCCAAATTAAACTCTGAAGTGCGACAATCTATCATCAATCTGCTAGTCTTGTGGATTAT
>CAIOSL010000056.1 GCA_903861015.1 uncultured bacterium | reverse complement strand
AAGAAAGTCAGTGGTATTTTAGACTTTGAAAAAACCGCAGTTGGCCATAACTTTGTCGATATAGCCCGCACGCTGGCTTTTTTGATTGTGGATTGCAAATACAAAACAACCACACAGGTTTATAAGTACTTTTTGCGATCAGGCTACATTAAACGCGGCCAAACCAATGATATCGGTGATATTGGCCAACTCAACCAGTTGGTCGAGATGTTTTTGGTCTATGATTTTTATAAGTTCCTGCGCCATAACCCGTACGAATCGTTGTGTTTAAACGAGCATTTTATGCGGACAAAAGATATACTCTTAAAACGCGGTGTGATATTCTAGATTTAAGTAAGTAGTGTGAGGGGTTGAGGTTTTTATGTCTAGTTGGAAAAAACGGCTTATTTCGCAGAGCGACTTAATGGTTTTAGGTGAAAAATTACATGAAAAAGGCAAAAAAGTTGTCTTTACGGCTGGATCATGGGACCTTATCCATGCCGGTCAGTGCCGTTATTTAGAGCGTGCCCGCGAATACGGTGACGTGTTGGTGGTTGGCGTCAGCAGTAACAATGCGATCAAACAAGTCAAAGGTCCTAACAAACCAATTTTGGACGAGAAAATTCGGGCCGAGATGCTGACCTACCTAAAGTCGGTTGATTTTGTGACAGTCCTGCCTGAACCAAGTTGTCAGCCATCGCTGGGGCTGCTAAAACCAGATATTTATATTACCGTCAAAGAAGATTGGACCGACAATTACAAAGACTCGCGCGAGTATAAAACCGTTGTTAAATATGGCGGCGAAGTGATTGTTGTTGATCGGCAGTCAACCGCCATTTCAACTACCCAAATCTTGCAGCGCGCCATTGGCGGCCATTTGAGTGAAGTACTAAAAGATTTTATGCAGTATCGCAAAGATCCGCTAAAAGAAAAATAATGGACGAGGCTACGCGTCAAAAACAAGAACTGTATCGTACCGCCAGAACCTCGGGCAAATACGATGGCATTTGGCAGTCGGTTGGCAAGTGTGTTTTTTGTGACCTGAACGATAATTACGTTTTTTACGAAGAGAATGGCGTGGTTTTGACCATCGCCCTGTTCGCCTATATTGATGGTCACTGTATGATTATTCCCCGCCGCCACGTGCGATCGGTCAAAGAACTGACGCCAGTCGAATGGGAGACGATGCGCAAAATGATGTATATTGCCAAAAAGATGATCCGCGAGATTTACGGCATCAAGGGTATGCAGATTATCCAAAAAGATGGCGCCGAGGCCCAAAGTACGGTCGAGCATTTGCATTTTCATTGCATACCGTTTGACGCGCCGGACTTGGCGCAGTGGAATTATCGACCGCTAGCCAACACGCCGCTGCAAAATACCGATTTGTACCGCCAAAAGCAGGCCGAGATAACCAAGTTGGCCCAACGTTTTGCCAGAAAGTACCAAGATGACTAATTATGAATTAAACTGGTCAGACCTGGCGTTTGGCGGCAAAAAACCACTACGCAGCCTAAAAGCGATTTTTATTGCTCCGCCGCGCGAAATGTCGGTGGCGCGGTTTGCCCAGATCGTCAAGGCTTACTTGCCCAGTGGCAATATTGTGGTTGGTTGCGCGACCGAAGAGTATATTAATGGTTTTGAGGGTCAATCGCAGTTTAAAACCCTGCGACCTGATGTGATTACGGACTTGATTAACAAGGTTAATAATTCGGCCAGCCCGCACAAAATCACGCTACTGCATTGTTGCCAGTCGGATTTGGTGTCGATTTACGAAAAAGTTAATTTTAAACGCGTACTATTAATTAATGGCTCGTGGCAATATTCGTTCCATGTGCGGCCCGAGTATTATGCCCTGATGGCGCAAAACATTCCAATCGAATACCTGTCGCCTTATGCCAGCGAGGAAGAGGCCCGGCGCTATGCGATTAGCCTGACCAAACCAGCCCTCAATATTAAGTCGATTGGGCTGTTAAATGACCACCAGATGATGGAAATGGCTAATTTGGCGGCCGCTAGCTCGTTCGACTGCGCGTTTCAGACCGGTGTTGCCCTGGGTCAAAAACGTGGCTATAACTACAAATTAATGATGACGGCCTATAACAAGACCGTGCCTTATTCGACCTTTGCCTGGCATTTTGGACCCTTGCGCGAACGGCACATGTCGCAGCCGGGTGATCTTAATTATTACGATACCGTTCACGCCGAGGTTATGTTGATGGTTCAGGCTGGCAAGGCCGAGATGAATTTGACCGGTATGTCGCTGTTTATTAATTTGCTACCTTGTCCTACCTGTGCCCGCATGTTGTGTGAGACCGACGTGGCCGAGATTGTTTATTCACTTGATCATTCCGACGGTTACGCGGTTAAATTGCTCGAAAAAGCTGGCAAAACTGTTCGTAGGCTGGTTGTAACAAAAGATATACAAGAGACGGAGGGGTAAACGATGCATCCCGAATACCAATATTTAAAACTAATGGCAACGATTATAAAGGACGGCAAGACCAAACCGTCGCGCGGTATTCATCCGGTCAAATCGATTTTTGGTTACCAGATGAAGTTTGATTTGCGGTACGGCTTTCCGCTGTTAACTACCAAAAAAATGCCATTTACGATTTTGGCCAAAGAAATGCTGTGGTTTGTGTCTGGGTCGTCCAATATTAAATACCTTCAAGACAACAAGATCCGTTATTGGGACGATTTTGCCGACAAAGACCTAAATTTGGGGCCGGTTTATGGCGTGCAGTGGCGACATTGGCAAAACCCACACGGCGGACAGATTGATCAGTTGGCTTGGGCGATCGACCAGATCAAAAACAATCCTAACTCCAAGGCGATTATTGTCAGTGCCTGGAACCCAGCCGACTTAACCGAAATGCGCTTGCCGCCATGCCATACGATGTTTCATCTGGATGTTACCAAGGGCAAATTACGCATGTTGCTGTATCAAAGGTCATCCGATGTTTTCTTGGGCTTGCCGTTTAATATTGCCCAGTATGCGCTGCTGCTGCAAATGATCGCCCATGTGACCGGCCTCGAGGCCCGCGAATTGGTGGTATCGATCGGTAACGCCCATCTGTATACCAATCATATCGAACAGGCCAAAGAGCAGATCAAACGAACGCCAATGGCCTTTCCAAAACTGACGATCAAGGGTAATGTGCCCGATATCGATAGCTTTTCGATCGATAATTTTGAACTGACCGATTATCAGTCGCATCCACACATCAAGGCGCCACTGGTTATTTTGTAAGACGACGGTATACTTCGGCGTGCTGCTGGCACATCTGATCAAGTGTAAAACGGACTTCAAAGTCATTGCGACATTTGGTTCGATCGACCTGATCGATTGCCATGATGGCGGCAGCCAGGTGGCTGACGGTCTCGGTTTCGCTGGTACCTTTTTTGACCAAAACGCCGGTTTTGGTGGTAATAATCTCGGGTATCGCGCCGCTATCCAGGCCAATCACCGGCGTGCCACTTGCCAAGGCCTCGATAATGACCATGCCAAACGGCTCATCAAAAATCGACGGTATTATTAAGGCTTTGGCGTTACCTAAAAAGTCGTTCTTTTGGGCAACGTTATCGATAAAACCAACGTATTCGACAGTGTCGTCTAGTTCGGGGCGGATCATTTCTTGCCAATAACTATCTTTGGTGCCGTCTCCGTAATGTTTGCCGGCGATCTTTAGTTTTAGTGGTTTTATGGCGGTTTGGTTATATTGACGAATGGCCTGAATCGCCAAGTGCACTCCCTTGGGCTCGATAATGCGGCCGAGGTATGCAATGTAGTCACCCGCTGGACGATCGAGTGGCTTAAATTGGCTTTTGTCTAAACCGTGATAGATGTTGCCGACCCAGTTGGTGTCTGACGGCATTGTGTGGCGCTGGGCGTACGATATCGACAGCCAGTTAAGGCCGGTGTATTTAGGGAAGTTGTTTTTGTACTTAACCAAAAAGTTAAATGGGTCGTGATGTGTAAAAACGACTGGTTTACGACACAGTTTAGCAAACGGCAGCGCAGTATCTTCCTCGTTGGTATAGATATGTACGATATCAAACTGGTCGTCGTTGGCTGCCGCGTAAGCTTTGGCGATTAATTCGGCTTGAACTTGGCGAGCTAGTGTCACAAAGACAAACGGATGTTTTTTGAGTAGATCGGTATAGCTATCGCCGCGACCAGCAAGCTCCGTCTCGAAGTACGACATGTCAGTGTTAATGTTTTTGGCCGCTGTGTCGATTGGTCCAGGGCTAAACAAGGTTACGTCTATATCTTGCGTCGTCAAGCCATTTGCTAACGCTAGGGCTAGCGTGCCAGGCGAAAAAATGACATTCGGCAAAATGTCACGGTGCATAAAGATGTGCGGAACAACCAGCGCAACCCGCAGTCTACTTGTCGGACTCATCTTCGTCTAAAAAACTAAGATCAAAATCTTCTTTTGATGCCAAAGTGCCATCATTATAATAACCATCACCCTCACCGTAATAGCCATCGGCTTGCGTATTAACTTCTGCCATAATATCCCCCGTTGTTTAATGTATTATATTATGACGCCCGCATGAATATTTGTAAATCTTTTATCAGATCACAAAGGGGTTTTTTTATATTTGACCAGACAGTTCGATCAATATTCGCCAGTTTTCTTCATTTTCTATATCTATATCTAACATTGATGCAACCCCAAGCATGTCATCGAGAATTGGCTCCGATTCGCCATCTATCCAATCTTGTGATGCGAGAACCTGAACCAGATGGTCAATCATAATTTCACCTTTGGTCGAAGGATATAATAATTCAGGGTGAGTCTTACGATCCCCGGCTTGCACCAACTCATCCAGACGAGCTCCGGACAATGGTTTAAGTGTAGATTTAACAAAATCAACAACTAGTTGCCTATCAGAATTTGGTGGTATGTCTTCAACGAAATTGTCGCTATTTGTCATCACTAAAGTTCTGGTTTACGGTTGTGTTGGAATGCCAACCTTCTTCAAATTTTTTATACATAAAGCGCTGTTCTGACTTATCGATTTCGCCAGCCTCGTACCATTCGCCCAGCAGTTGTTGGCCTAGCTTTTCCCGATCATGCTGATCTAGATTTGCAAAGTTATCGGTATATTCCTTCAATTCAAATGCAATCTCGTTAGTCCTATCGTCTCTTGTCATTAGAGGGTATAGTATGACGGAGATATCTTTTAAGTCCCCGTGAGTTTTGCTATCCATCTCATCGGTGGTTGCGGCAAGCTCGATGACAATTCTGGCTAAAGTTATGATTGTTTTGTAGAGTTTTTCATCAAAGTGCTCGCCTATCCCAAGTTCGCCACCCAAATATCGCGCCATCTTTTGCGCTTCATCATGCGATATGGTAGCCTGCTGGTTAGGGTTGGCTATGGAGTCCATTAATGAATCGATTTCAGATAGCGAAAGATTATCTTTGGTGATCTGACGTATATAATGTGCCGTATACAGCTTGAGCTTATTGATAATTTCTTGGGGATTCTCGTCCATTATGGTTACCTCCTTCTTAAGAAGCACGGAGCAGTTTATCGACTTGCTCAGGTCTGGAGTTTAGGATCCTGGTCCGCTATACATGCCGCGATCAGCGACGTTATCATTTGGTCCGTCACCCTTACCATGATGATCGTGATTTCCGTTCATGAAATCACAATTCTTCTGGTCGGCCGCTTGGCAATTCGGCAGTCCATTGGTTCCGTCGGCGATCAGTGTATGTCCTTCTTTGGACCCCCAGCCGAAAGCAACAGATATTGGGTTGCCTGCGCTGTCAAACCCGGACATTGGATCACCAAAACCTCCTTTATGCTCTCCGCTCATAACTTTTCGGCATAAGGATGAAGTCTCAAGCTAGAATGTCTAGCGCGCACATCAACCTATGCATATTAATAGTTAAAACTTGCACGAGTTGTATTTGTAAATACAATACAACCTAATCTAATTATATCACTCAAGTCTCGTCTAATTACAAGTTGTTACTCTAGAATTAATCAACTAGCGTGACATTTGGCGGCTGGTATATAATTGAGGTAATGAAAAAGATTATTGTGGCGTATGACAAGAATTATGGCATTGGGGCGCATAATGATTTGTTGTGGCAGCGTGATTTGCCGGCGGATTTGCAGCATTTTAAACAGTTGACCATTGGCCACCCGGTAATTATGGGGCGTAATACTTATTTGTCGATTGGTCGACCGCTGCCTGGGCGTCGTAATATTGTTATTTGCTATCAGGACGAAGTTATCGACGGTGTCGAGGTGGTTACTAGTCTGGAGGCGGCCTATGCCCTGGCTGGCAGCGACCAGGATGTGTTTGTGATCGGTGGTGGTCAAATCTACAGCCTGGCGTTCGATACGGTTGACCAAATTATCGCCACCGAAGTCAACGCCCAGTTCGATCAGGCGACTATCTTTTTTCCGGCGGTCGAGGCTGAGGTGTGGCGCGAAATTGATCGCCAGCACCACCAGGCTGACGATCGTAACCTTTACGATTACGACTTTGTTACTTACCAACGGTTATAAAAAATAACCCCCATAATCGGGGGTTATTTTTTTGGACTTAATTGACTAAGCAGCGATGTTCTCAACTTTTACGCTTGGACCTTGGCTGGTACAAACAGAAGTTGTTTTAATGAATACGCCCTTCAAACCAGATGGTTTGTGTGACTTTAGGCTGTCAAAGAACGCTTGAGCGTTTTGCTCTAGCTTGGCTGCACCAAACGACACCTTACCAATACTTAGGTGGATGATCGCTTGCTTGTCGACGCGGTATTCAACCTTACCGGCTTTAGCTTCGGTAACAGCCTTACCAACGTTCAAGGCAACAGTGCCGCTCTTTGGATTTGGCATCAAGCCTTTTGGTCCAAGCAGACGAGCATACTTACCTAGTTTTGGCATGTATTGTGGAGTGGCGATCAAAACGTCAAAGTTGATTTCTTGGCGGTCGAGTTGCTTTAGCAGCTCTTCGTCACCAATAACCTCGGCGCCGGCTTTGGCAGCAGCAGCGTGGTCGCTCTCTGGTGCAAATACGGCTACGCGGACAGTACGGCCGGTTCCGTTTGGCAACGATACGGTTGCGCGGATGTTTTGGTCGGCTTGGCGTGGGTCAACGCCCAATCGAATGTGTAGCTCGACGCTAGCATCAAACTTGCTTGGGTTAGTTTTGGTGGCTATTTCCAAAGCTTCACCTAGTGAGTAGGTCTTGGTTTTGTCGACTAGTTCAGCTACGCGGCGATAGTTCTTGCCACGGCGCTCCAAACGAGGACGAGTAACTGGCTTTGGGCCTTTTTTGGCATGAGCAGCAGCTTCGTCAGACTGCGGTGTTGTATCACCAGCGGCTTTACGAGCTTCTTTTTCGGCGAGCTCTTCGGCTTCGCGGATAGCTTTTTCGCTTCGTTTGCCGGCCTTGGTGATCTTTACTTCGTGAACAGGCGCTTCAGCGACTGATTCGACAGTATTAACACCGGCAATAGCGGCTTCGATCTCGGCGATCGTATTCTTGTCGGTTACATTTAAATTTAGTGACTTTGCTGATTCTAGCAAATCTGACTTTTTAGTCATTATTGAACCCTTTCTGTGGTATTAACGACTAGCGTCTTGCGCCCGTCTCCCATCATTGATTGTTATTTGTCTATTATACCACAAACCACTGCAAAACAAAATACCGCAGCCATTTGACTGCGGTATTCGTGATTGGATAACCGATGACTATTCGATAACCTCAATACCCATTGACCTGGCAGCACCGGCGATAACTTTCGCGCGGCCTTCAGCGTCGATGGCGTTCAATTGGTCTTTCTTTATTT
>CAIOSL010000055.1 GCA_903861015.1 uncultured bacterium | reverse complement strand
GGTTGATAGAATAGGCCATAGCAGGCCTCCTTTCATATCTGTAACTTATTTAGTAGTAATTACAGTATACGAGCGGCCTGCTTTTTTGTTTACTTTATGTTGCAAAGGTGGTGAGTTATTACGTAATCTTTGCGTAATTGTCGAAAAGGGTTTATTATATAAGTATGAACCACTCACTAACGAGAGGTTAGAAAAGGAAAACAATGAGTTCAGCTGCAGAAGTCCTGGTTGTGATACTATCCGTCGTACTAGCGATCTTTTTGATATTGGCGATTACTTTGACAGTTTATTTAATCAAATTAACTTCACAAATCCGCAACGTTACGCGGTCGGCCGAACGAACAGTCGATAATTTGGAGTCGGTTGTTTCAGGTATTTCTAAGGTTGTATCGCCGATGTATGTGGCCGAGATGATTGCCAAATTTGTTCGTAAAGTAAAAAAAGAAAAAGGAGAAAAATAACTATGTCAAAGGGTAAATTTGCACTAGGTGCAGTTGTTGGTACGGCTATTGGCGTGGTTGCTGGTTGGTTGACTGCCACAAAAAGTGGTCAAGAAACTCGTACTGAGCTAAAAACCAAAGCCGAGGCGTTGAAGGCCGAAGCTTGCAAAAAGGCGGACGAGGTGAAAACTGAAGCCAAGGATATCGCATCTGATTTGGAAGCCAAAGCCAAGGATATTGTTGATGATACCATGGAAGAAGTTGACGACTTGAAGGCTCGTACTGAACGGGCGGTCAAAGGTGCCAAAAAAGGCTTTTTCGATAAAAAGTAGTCGGTTATGGACGGTAAATAACACAGCATAACCATGTTGTGTTATTTTATATACAGGAGTAATTGATGACTAATCGGATTGTTGAACGAGTAAAAAAAGATAATGAACGCGGCGCCCGGCAGCAGCTGATTGAAGAGCTGTTTTATGATTTTCATCGCAATCGGTATCAGGTGTATTGGATGAACTTTGTGCGCGGTGTTTATTTTGGATTTGGGACGTTGCTGGGCAGTACGGTTGTTGTCGCGATTATTATTTGGCTGTTAAGTCAGTTTACTAATTTGTTTCCATCGGTTGGCAATGTGGTTCAGCAGCTGATTGATGCGATTCAGCATTCAAAATAACTTTACTACTGACAAACCGGTCAGTTGTTAGGTATACTTGTATGTATACATGGGGGAAGAGTTAAAACCGTCAGATTTTGTGCACTTGCACAATCATACTCATCACAGTTTGCTTGATGGTTTAACAAAGATACCCGACCTGGTTAATCGGGTTAAAGAGCTGGGCATGGAATCGGTAGCGGTGACCGATCACGGTACGATGTCGGGCAGTGTCGAGTTTTACAAGGCGGCGACCGAAGCTGGAATCAAACCGATTATTGGTATGGAAGGTTATGTGGCCGCCAGGTCGCGGTTTGACCGTGATCCAGCCAAGGATAAGGCTAGGTATCACTTGACGATCTTGGCGATGAATAATCAAGGTTACCAAAATTTGATGCAATTGTCGACTTCGGCCAACCTGGAGGGTATGTATTACAAGCCTCGGATTGACCACGAACTGTTAGAAAAGTACAACGAAGGCCTGATTATCTTGTCGGGCTGTGCTGGCGGTGAAGTTGGCGACAATTTGATGAATGACAACTATGACGAAGCCAAGCGGATTGCCAGTTGGTACAAGTCGATCTTTGGCGATCGCTATTATCTCGAGATGCAAGACCACGGTCACCCTGATCATATAAGCAAATGGGATACTCAGGTCAAGATCAATAAGTACCTAGAGAAATTATCCAAAGAACTGGATATACCACTGGTAGTCACTAGCGATGGTCACTATTTGACGCACGCCGATCAGGACACGCACGAGATTTTGTTGTGCGTTGGTACTGGTGCCTATTTGAGTGACGAAAAGCGCATGAGCCTCAAGGAATTTGAGCTGCACGTAACGGACCCGGCCGATATGATTAAACGTTGGGGCAAGAGCCACCCCGAGGCGATTTTGAACACCAAACGGATTGCTGATCGATGCGATGTCAAATTGGCGCTTGGCGGCATATTGATTCCTCGTTTTCCGACCGACGACGGCGAGACCGAGAAAATGCTGTTGGACAAATTGGTTTTTCGAGGTCTGGCCTGGCGCTATGGCGGCCAAACCAAAGAGGCGGTAGTTGATATGACGGTCGAGCAGGCGCGCGGCCATATACCAGAGTCGGTTTTGACAAGGGCTGATTACGAGTTGGGCGTGGTCGACAGCATGGGCTTTAACGGTTACTTCTTGATCGTGCAAGACTTTATTAACTGGGGCAAAAACCAGGGCATTATCTTTGGGCCGGGTCGTGGTAGCGCCGCTGGATCGATTTTGGCCTATGCGCTGCGTATTACCGAATTAGATCCGTTGACTTACAATCTGCTGTTTGAGCGTTTTTTGAACCCCGATCGTATCAGTATGCCCGATGTCGACATCGATATTCAGGATACTAGGCGCGATGAGGTGATTGGTTATTGCACCGAAAAATACGGCTCTACGCGAGTGGCCAATATCGTAACATTCGGCAAGATGGCGGCTCGAGCGGCGGTTCGCGACGTGGCCAGGGTGTTACAGGTGCCCTACGCCGAGGCTGACCGCTTGTCCAAGATGATTCCGCCACCAGTTCAGGGCAAGCATATTCCGCTGGGTGTCAGCGTGGTCAAGGACGTCGATCTGAAACACGAATACGAGACCAACCCAACCGCCAAGAGGGTGTTTGATTTTGCGATTCGCCTGGAAGGCACGATTCGCTCGCACGGTGTTCATGCCTGTGGTGTGGTGATTGCGCCCGATGACGTCGTCAAGTTTATCCCGCTTGAAATGGCCCAAAAAGGCGTAATCGCGACCCAATATTCGATGGGCTTGGTCGAAGAATTAGGCCTACTTAAAATGGACTTTTTAGGGCTGTCTAACCTCACGACAATCAACAACACGCTGCGTATTATTAAAAAAGTTTATAACGTAAAAATCGATATTAGCACTCTGCCACTGGACGACAGCTTGACCTACGAGTTGTTGCAGCGTGGCGATACAACCGGTGTTTTTCAGCTGGAGTCGGCTGGTATGAAGCGCTATTTGCGCGAGCTCAAGCCGTCGGAATTTGGCGATATTGTGGCGATGGTGGCGCTGTATCGCCCGGGCCCAATGCAGTTTATCGACAGTTTTATCAAGCGTAAACACGGCCAAGAAGCAATAACATATTTGCACCCCAAGTTCGAGAATTCGCTTAAAGAAACTTACGGAATTTTGGTGTACCAAGAGCAGTTTATGCAAATATCCAAGGATTTTGCTGGTTTTACTGGTGGTCAAGCCGATACTTTGCGCAAGGCTGTTGGTAAAAAGAAGATTGATTTGATGCGCAAGGTCAAGGTCGACTTCGTTGATGGTGCCGTCAAACACAGTGGTGCTGACCCCAAGTTGGCCGAGACGTTTTGGGCACAATTGGAAGAGTTTGCTAACTACTGTTTTAACAAGTCGCACGCTGCCTGTTATGGGCTGATTTCTTACCAAACGGCCTATTTGAAGGCTCATTACCCGGATGCGTTTATGGCGGCGGTGATGACGGGCGATCACGACGACATTGACCGTTTGGCGATCGAGATTAACGAGTGCAAACACATGGGGCTGAAAGTCTTGCCGCCAGATGTCAATGATGGATTCGTTGAGTTTGCGGTTGTACCTGGCAAAAACGAAATTAGGTTCGGTATGGCGGCGGTCAAGGGCGTTGGTAGCGGCGCGGTTGAGGAAGTCTTGCGAGCTCGCAAAGACGGCAAATTTAAGAGCGTTGAAGATTTTGCCAAGCGGGTTTCGACGTCGAAATTTAACAAAAAAGCCTGGGATTCGCTGATTAAATCTGGCGGTTTTGATAGCCTGGGCGACCGATCGGATCTGCTGTTTAATTTAGAGACGATTCAAGCTTTTGCCAGCAAGCTGCAAAAAGAAGCCTCCAGTGGCCAGACTGATTTGTTTGGTGATCTGATCGGTGCAGCCGATATTCATCCAACGGTTACGCTGCAACCATCACCGGTCAAACATACTGATCGTGAACGTTTGACCTGGGAACGCGAATTAATGGGATTGTACGTCAGTGCTCATCCGCTGGATAATTACGATGTTTACTTTGAAGAGCAAACTGTACCGCTGACGCAAATGACGCCAGATTTTGACGGCAAAAAAGCCACCATTGGCGGACTAGTATCGACAGTTCGGACGATTGTAACCAAAAGTGGCACCAAGATGGCCTTTGTTGGCCTGGAAGACAAAACCGGTGAGGGTGAAATTATCGTTTTTCCTAACCTATACGAACAAATTGGTGCCAAATTAGTCCAAGATGCAGTTATTCGAGCAACCGGCAAGATTAGCGCTAGGGATCGCGACGGCAACTTGGGTACCGAGGCCAAGATGATTGCCGATGAAATTCAATTCGTATCTGACCAAGAGCTAAATACTTACGAATCAAGCGGTCGCAAAATGGATCGCCCCAAGATGTCAAGTAAGGTAAGAGCGATGCGCGTTGCCGCCGCCAAGTCGCCAACCACCGTGACCGCCAAGCCGGCATCGTCCGGTCCAAAACCGGTCATCGCCCCGATCGAAAAAGTTGTTGCCAGTCGGTTGTTTGTCCATATTAAAAACCCTGATAACCAAGAGGCGCTGCGCAATTTAAAGCAAATCTGCGGCAATTATTACGGGTTGTTTGACATTGTTTTGGTACTGGGCGAAGACAAAAAATCGGCCGTTAAATTGCCATTTAAGGTTGATGCCAGTCAAGCGCTGGTTGGCGAACTGACCGAACTGCTGGGCGAAGGCAGCGTAGTTGTTAAATAGACAACGCGTACAGGGCAATGCCGGTGGCGACACTGACATTAAACGACTCTTTGCGGCCGACCATCGGGATCTCGACTATGTCATCACACTGGTCGATGTAATCGCTGGTGATGCCATGAACTTCCTCGCCTAGTAACAGCGCAACTTTGGTCGGCACTTGGTAGTCTTTTAAATTAATGCTGCGCTGGTTTTGCTCGAGGGCAACAATGCGATAGCCGCCTTGCTTTAGTTGACCGATATCTGGGGCAGACTGGTATTCAAACGGCACCATTGTTTCGGCACCCAGGGCGGTTTTGTGAATTTGTGTCGTCAGTTTGTCGGCGATATGGGGTAAGCGGCTGTCGCCATCGATTTTTGGGTATGGGCTATAGCCACTGATGATAATTCGCTTGACGCCAAAACCTTCGGCCGTCCGAAAAATCGCCCCGATATTGTGGGTCGAGCGAATATTGTGGGCGATAACGATAATTTCGGGCATTTGTACTATTGTAACACTCTGGTTGACGTGGCTGTGGTATAGTTTATTACAAGTTATGAATTTGCTATCGGATCAAGTTGATAAAAACGAAATTATGGTTATAACTCGCGAGTTAAGGCGGGTAATTGGCAACCATGTGGCCGGCGATGTGGTCGAATTTGGCTGTTATTTGGGTACGACCAGTGTTTTTATTGCCGAAATTTTAAAAGATAGCGAACGTCAATTTTATGTCTACGATTCGTTCGAGGGTCTGCCCGAAAAAACCAGCCAAGACCAAAGTCCGCTGGGCCTAGACTTCAAACCGGGTGAACTTTTGGCGCCCAAAAAGCAGTTTATCAAAAACATGCTGGGCGCCCGGGTACCGATGCCGATCATCAAAAAAGCCTGGTTCGACCAATTAACAGACAAGGACGTACCGCATAAAGTCGCTTTTGCTTTTTTGGACGGTGATTATTATCGATCAATCAAAGACCCGCTCAAATTAATTGCGCCGTATTTGTCTGACGGGGCGACGATTATTGTCGATGATTATGGCAATCAGGCTTTACCGGGGGCGGCGCTGGCGACCAACGAATGGTTGGCGGGCAAAAATCATTCCAAAAAAGCCGAACATTCATTGGCGGTCATCTATATAAAACGCTAGTGCTTTTGTGCTATGATTAAGGCAAATGGACGAAGATAAGGTTCAGCAAACGCGCCGCGAACAAGAAGAACAGTCGACCGCCCAGCGTGCGGCGATTTTGGGTATTCGCTACTTTGATATGCGTTCGTTCGAAAACACGGTGCCACTACTTAAAAACCTTATTGATATCCCGTCAATGCGCCAAAACCGGATTGTGCCACTGGTGGCTGGTAACGAACAGCAGCCATGGCAATTTGGCGTTACTACCCAAACGCCGCAGTCGTTTATTCGTGATATGACCCAAAGTTACAATACGGCCGGCCATAATATCGCCTTCTTTTTGATTAGCGGCAGTGCTTTCAAGAACATGCTAGACCGTTATGACCCGGTTATCAAGGTTATTCACGATGATATCAAGATCGCCCAGGCTGGCGACAGTAACACGATCGCCGAAGTCAGCAAGACCTTAAATTCGGTTGGTAGTGACGAAGTTTTTGATTATTTAATCGACCAAGCCGACCGACTGGGTGCTAGTGATATTCACATAGAGAATCAGCGAACGCATATGCGAATTCGTATGCGTATTGATGGTGTGCTGCATCCAGTTGCCGATCTGGAAAACGACCGTTATCGAGTGATATTGGGCGCATTGGCGTCACGGGCCAATATATCGACCGCCGCGGCCGAGGCGCAATCTGGGCACATGCAAAAAGAAATCACCAGGGATGGCCAAACGCATCTGTTAAACCTGCGTGTCGAGACAGTGCCAACAATGTATGGCCACGACGCTGTTTTGCGTTTGTTCAACTTTGACGAATCGATGCTTAATCTGGATCGATTGGGTATGGCAGCGAATGAACGAGCGGTGATTGACGAGATTGTCAGTCATCCGCGCGGAATGGTCCTAATGGTTGGCCCCACTGGCAGCGGCAAATCGACGACGCTTTATAGCATGATTAACGCCCTCAACGACACCAGCCGCAAGATAATTACGCTGGAAGACCCGATCGAATACGGCATTACCGGCATTACCCAAATACCAATCAATACCACTGGTGGTCAAAGCTTTGCTGATGGTTTGCGTTCGGTTTTGCGACTGGACCCCGATGTTGTCATGGTGGGCGAGATTCGCGACGCCGACACCGCCAAGACGGCTATTCAGGCTTCGATCACTGGCCACTTGGTCTTGTCGAGCTTTCACGCTAATTCGGCGGCCGCGGCCTTTAGTCGCATGATTGATCTGATTGGTGTTAACCCTATATTTAGCTCGGCGATTAGGTTGGTGATCGCGCAGCGCCTAGTCAGGCGCCTCGATGACGCGACCAAGCAAGAATACGAACCCGACGAGGCAACTAAGCAATGGGTCAAGAACGTCCTAAAGGATTTGCCGGCCAGTGTCGACAAGCCTGATCTGGACAACTTTAAATTATGGCGACCAGTTGTTAGCGAGTTATCACCGTTTGGCTTTAAGGGGCGAATTGTGATTATGGAGCAAATGATTGTCGGCGATGCTATCCAAAAGTTCTTGCGCGGTGACGAAGCCGAGGTCCATACCGAGATTATCGAGCGCTCGGCGCGTCAACAGGGAATGGTGACGCTGCTTGAAGCTGGTGTTTTGGCGGCTTTGCGTGGCGAAACCACCCTGGACGAGATAAATCGAGCAATTTAATTGCCCAAAAACCCTTTTAAGATTTACCAGATTGTGTTATAGTCAATAACTGATTGTATCTAATAAACGTAAAAGTGAGTAAGCAATGAGTTTTGAATTAATCAAAAAAGTTAACGACGCTCAAAAGAAACAGAGCGTAGTCGCAGTCCGCAGTGGAGACACAGTTCGTGTCCACCAAAAAATTAAAGAAGGTGCTAAAGAGCGTATCCAGATCTTTGAAGGTATCGTTATTCGTACCGATCGCCGCGAGTCGCACACGTCTCGTATAACCGTCCGCAAGATCGCTAGTGGCGTGGGTGTCGAGAAAAGCTTCTTGTTGCACAGCCCATTGGTTGAAAAAATCGAAGTCGTTCGTAGGTCAAAAGTTCGCCGTAACTTCCTTAGCTTCTTGCGTAACCGCAGTGGCAAAGGTTTCCGCCTACGTGGTGTTAACTTTGATCGCGATGCTGTTAACAGCGTTCATGACGAAGCTGCCGAAGCCGAAGAAGCTCGCTTGAAAGCCGAAGCAGAGGCTGCTCACCAAGCGAAAGAGGCTGAAAAAGCCGCTGCCGAAGCCGAACTCTTGGCTAAACAAGCCGAAGTCGAAGCTCGTCACAACGAAGCCTAGATCAGCAAAACTCGCAAACTAAATAAACCGCCTTCTGAGGCGGTTTATTGTTTAGTGGTATAATGTACGTATGAGCGAAGATCAATTTACGAAGTTATTCAAGTACATCGAAGAGTTTCGTAGCGAGGTTAACGAAAAGTTTGAGCAAACTGCATCTCAAGAAAGTCTTGACAGGCTAACTAACACCATCGATAGCTTTGTAAAAAGGCTAGATGACAGTGAAATCGAGCAAGTATCGCGTGACGAACAATTTAAACGTCTTTTAAATTGGGCCCGCCAAGTTTCGAAAAAAACCGGCATTCCGCTACGAGATCTGTAATCGACCTTTATGATTTTGGGGATTGATGAGGTTGGGCGTGGGCCTTGGGCCGGGCCGTTGGTGGTTGGGGCGGTTGTTTTGGGTGGGGCCCAAATTGACGGTTTGACTGACAGCAAAAGACTACCCAAAAAGAAGCGCGAACAACTCGACGAGCAAATCAGGGCCCAGGCGGCTGGATTTGGGTTGGGTTGGGTGGATGCTGCTACGATTGATCAGATTGGCCTGTCCGAGGCGCTGCGGCTGGCAACCCGACTGGCGGTTGAACAAGTAAAAGCGCCTTACCACCAGATTACGATCGATGGGACAGTTAATCTCTTGTCGGGGACCTCTAAGGGTCAATATGTTACGACAATGAAGAAAGCTGATTTGTTGGTGCCGAGTGTGTCGGCGGCCTCGATTATCGCTAAAGTGGCGCGCGATAATTATATGGCGCAAATGGACGTCGATTATCCGGGCTATGGCTTTGCCAACCACGTTGGCTATGGCACAGCGGCGCATATTGCCGCTATCGACAGGTTGGGTGTGACGCCCTTGCATCGTCTGTCCTTTGCGCCACTGCAACAGTACCGCACGCTAGATCTGGTGTCTGATAAGGACGATAAAATCACAAGCAAACAGATTGGCGATGCGGCCGAAAACATCGCGGCAAAGTACCTAAAAACGCACGGCCATCGAGTATTAGAGCGCAATTGGAAAACCAAGTTTTGTGAAATCGATATTGTATCGACAAAGGCTGACGTAGTATATTTTTGCGAAGTTAAATATCGGAGCTCTGGCGATCAAGGTGGTGGCCTGGCGGCGATAACCGCCAAAAAGCTACGACAAATGAAGTTCGCAGCCGAATATTATGCACTTGTCAATAAGATCCAAACGCACGATCTGCGACTGGTGGCGATATCGGTATTTGGCCAGCCACCAGTTGTCGACGACTACCTAGAGATTCAGTAGGGCTGATCGAACGGCCTGTTGATCGCGTTCTAGTCGCGCAATACGGTTTTTGATCTCGGTTATTCCCATGTCGATGTTGCGAGTTAGGGCTGGTTCGGCGCGAAGTGGCCCAAAGAAATCGCAATATTCGGCCAATTGGGCCTCAGTTGACGGCGCATTGGCAGCCAGGCGCGGGTAATCGTCATAGCTTTTGTCGCCGGCGTAAGTTGATTTGATCCAATCCCAGTTATTGCGGATCCAGGCCCAGGCTAGAACCCTGGTATGTTTGTTGCGGATCAAATACGCAATCCAGCGCATGGCGTCTTGGGTGCGAATAACCGAACTATTTCTTACTACGTCTAGCAGACGGCTACCAACCGCAGGGTCGGCCGTAGCCGTTAAGCCAGCGCATATATCCGCCCGCAGTTCTGACGAATCGGTCGTCTTGTATAGGTCGATTAACGAATCAATGATCGACTCGTCGCTGCCGTATCGGACGTTGACTGAAAAGATTGCTGCTCGCAGTTCGGGGTCAAGCTGCCCAGTGGGGGTGTTCTTGTAAATATCGATAGCGTTATCAATAGCCGATCGGTCTTCGCCATAAATCGTCAGGCCGATGATTAGGCTGCGTAGTTTGGTATCGGCCTCAAGCTCGCCGGGTGTCATTGCCCACCCCAGGCGCTGGTATTGACTGGCCGATAGCTTCAGGGCTAGTTGGCGTAATTTTGATTCTGAGGCATGGTCGTCTTCGGTGAATAGTTTGAGATCGCCAATCGCCAGACCGATTATGCTCCAAACCGCCTCGGTCGATTCGTTTATGTATGTGCCAAGTAGCGGTACGAGGTTTGCGGTCGAGGTAATGCCGGCGCTTGCCAGAGTGGCTTGTTCGTTTAATAATTGCAAGCGGTCGATTGTCGATAGCTCGCCAGATTTGACCTGTTCGATTAGTTTGCTAAATAAATTGTCGGAATAGTTAGTAATAAAGTGGCCAAAATTGCCGTCGTTCAGGCGGATAGGCGTATTGGTCGTGTGGTCAACCGTTAAACTACGCTCGCTTAGTAGTTGCGGTAGGTTCGAGTCATTGGCGCCGAGAGGAATTGGCCATAGGCTGCCATCAGAAACGGCGGGTCTGACCGCTAGGCGCTCTTGAGATAACGTTATTTTGCCGTTCTGGTCGTCGATTGCTACGACAGGAAAACCCGGTTGGCTGATCCAGCGGTTCATCAAATTAGTTATATCTTTGGCGCTAGATCTATCAAGAGCTGACCACAAATCAGTTGCTTGGGTATTTTGGTAGGCAAACAACTGGAAATAGCTGTTTAGGCCGGTTTTAAAGGCTTCTTCACCGATATAATGACGCAGCATTCGCAGCAATTTAGCGCCCTTGGCGTAAACGATGGCGCTATCAAATAAGGTGCTGATCTGGTCGGGATGATCGACATCGGTTTGAACTGACTGAACGCCGGCCAGGCTGTCGCGGCGCAGGGCAGCGATGCTGTCGTAGCTGTCAAAGTCGAGCCAGATGTCCCAGTCGGGTTCGATGGCGTCGATGGCAATATATTCCATCAAAGTCGCAAAGCTTTCGTTAAGCCACAGATCGTTCCACCATTGCATCGTGACCAGGTTACCAAACCACTGGTGGCTGAGTTCGTGAGCGATGACCGTGGCTGTGGTTTGCTTGTTAGAAATCGATGTTGTAACAGGGTCGGCCAGCAAATATGTTTCGCGGTAGGTGATTAAACCCCAGTTCTCCATGGCGCCTGACGAAAAGTCGGGCAGGGCTACTTGGTCGGATTTAGGTAGGGGGTAGGCAACGCCAAAATAATCTTCAAAGAAATCAATTGTTCGAGTGGCGATATCAAGCGCAAAATCCAGGTTATTGATCGGGTGGACGGGCGTCGACCAGATATTAACCTCGACACCGCTTTTGGTCTTGCCGGAGTTTTTTTGCAAATCGCCAATCACCCAGGCCAGCAAATAACTGCTCATAATTGGGGTGGTGTCAAAAGTTGTTACCAACCTGTCACCTTCGCTAATTTGGGTCTTGATCGGCATATTACCCAGAACTTCAACGTTTGGCTCGGTTGTTAGGCGAACATCAAACGTGGCCTTGGCAGCCGGTTCGTCAATGCACGGAAAGACTTCGCGGGCGTGATGACTCTCGAACTGTGTGGCTAATAATTCTTTCTTGACGCCATCATGTTCAAAATAACATGGGTACATACCGTGCATGCCATCGGTGATGACGCAGCTAAAGTCGACTTTGACCACATGTTCGCCGCTGGCTATATCGGTCGTGGTAATGATCAATTCGTCGTTGTCGCCGTGGCTAAAGTCGGCCATCTGCCCATCAACGCTTGCTGACTGGATAATAAGGTCTTTGCTGTGAAGGCTGATCTTGTCAAAACCAGTCTGTAGGGTACCGCTAATAACGACGCTGCCGTCAAATTTGCGCCCTGGTCGATCAATGTCGAGCGATAATTGGTAGTTTTTTGGCACAAATTGATCAATAAGTCTGGCGATAGATGTCATATATTAATTGTATCACTTTAAATTTCAGGCATAATGGTTATATGACGCTTAAGTATAAAATTCGACGAACGGTGACGGCGACGTTGTCGTTGATATTGCTGGCGTTGGCGATATCGTTTAACACGCCAGTGGTGGTGGATAATACGGCGGTTTTGGGTGCCAAACGCGAGGGTGTGCTGGCGACCAATGCTCTGGGCGAACTTGATGTGAAGGGTCGGGCGCCAAAAACTGATTACTCGCGGGACCAATTTGGTGGTGATTGGGCGATAGCAAATGGTTGTGATACGCGAAATATTATTTTAAATCGTGATCTGACCAATGTTGTTACTAACGACAAATGCCAGATCGAATCAGGTGCGTTAATCGACCCGTATACCGGCAAAACGATCGACTTTAAGCGAGGCGCTGCGACCAGCGGCGATATTCAGATTGACCACGTCGTGGCATTGTCGGACGCCTGGCAAAAGGGCGCCCAGCAATTGTCACCAGATGATCGCAAAGCGCTAGCCAACGATCCGCTAGAACTGTTGGCGGCTGACGGCCCGGCCAATCAGCAAAAAAGTGACGGTGATGCGGCCACTTGGTTGCCGCCAAATAAGGCTTTTCGGTGTCGGTATGTTGCTAGACAAATCGCCGTTAAACAAAAGTATAAGTTGTGGGTCACGACGGCTGAAAAAGATGCAATGGCGTCGGTTTTGAGCCAATGTCCACTCGAAATATTGCCAAATCCATGATTTAGGTGTATACTGAAGGTAGTACATTGCATAACGTCGGCCGGCAGGTCGACTTTTTTAATATCTAAAGCAGGAGGATTTTCTATGGAAGAAATCAACATCAAACAATTAATCTTGGCGGTTCACACAATTGCCGAAGAAAAAAACTTGCCCGAAGCAACCGTCTTGTCGGTTATCGAGCAGGCAATTGCCGCTGCATGGCGCCGTGACAATGGCGAGCGCGAGCAAGAAGTTCGATCAGAGCTGAATATCAACGACGGTACGGCCAATGTTTTTGTGGCCCGTGAAGTTGTCGAAGACGTTATGGCCCCAGCGCTCGAGATCAGCCTAG
>CAIOSL010000054.1 GCA_903861015.1 uncultured bacterium | reverse complement strand
TACAGTATACGAGCGGCCTGCTTTTTTGTTTACTTTATGTTGCAAAGGTGGTGAGTTATTACGTCACCCTGTACAAATCATCGTACTTATGCTATAAATAATACATGTACAAAGGGCCTGAAACAAAAACTTTTGAAACACAAACACCAATCAGCCTGCAAAGAAGGCGACAATTTGGTGAAAATGTACATGCAGCCCTAGATATTAACCTATTCTTAAACGAAGAACTGCCCCAAGAACCCGAATGCTACATTGTCGAATCAAACGAGCGCAATGCGATTGATATGAAAGATGGCCAAGAAACTCATCTATCAACCGCTGAGCTTACCGGTGAAACAGTGGCGATGATATTTGCCACAACCGAAAGCGGAGTTAATAAAGTCTACCTACAAAGCTTTGATCACCAAAATGAATCGAAAAGTGTTAGCTGTTTAAATGACTTTATTTATCAAGATATACCGAAGAATGCAAAAATCAACCAGTTTATAATCATGAGGCCTCAAGAATTCGCAATACCCACCGATGAAATAAGCCTATCCGACCAACTGTTGTCATCAGTTAAGGATCGCGTCGGCAAGAAGACCGAGCTAGACTATAAATTATACGAATATGACCCCGAGCGTAACGATGGTAACGTATCCCACTTATCCGTTAACCACTCAATTGATAACCGAATACAAGTAAATGTAGACGGCGCTGTAGTAAATATTATTTAGTCCAAAAAGAGCGTTGATTGTTCTGGACCGTAATAACGCTCTAGAAATCTTTTTTTGTATTCAAAAAACGTACCGTCATCTATACTGTCGCGGATATTGTCGACTGTTCGGACGACAAAACGTTCGTTGTGAATGCTGGCTAACGTCAAGCCAAGTATTTCGTCAGACCTGAACAAATGATTTATATAGGCCCGCGAGTAGTTTTGGCAAGTATAGCAATCGCATTCTGAATCAATCGGGCTAAAATCACTGCAAAAACGAGCATTGCGAATATTGATCCGGCCATCATAGGTGAATAATGCGCCGTTGCGCGCCTGACGAGTTGGCGCCACACAGTCAAAGGTGTCCGTACCATATTGAACACCCAAGAACAGATCGGCCGGCTGTGAGCCTAGACCCAACAAATGCTTTGGTTTGTCTTCTGGCAAGATTTCGTTTACCCATTGTATTACCTGCGGAATCTCTAGATAACCAAAGACGCCACCGATTGCATAGCCATCAAAATCTAGTTGACTTAAGAATTGGGCGCTTTCTTTGCGAAAATCTTCTTCCCTAGCGCCCTGAACAATGCCATATAACGCCTGCAGACACTCGCCGCGTTGAATATGTTCGGCGTTTAGCTCTTGATGCCTTTTTAGAGATCTTTCCGCCCACCTGTGGGTTCTATCCATCGCCTGTTTGATATAATCGCGTCCAGCCAGTGGCGAGGTCGGCTCGTCAAAACTCATGTGGATATCGGCCGCAATTGCATGTTGGACTTCCATGGAGTTTTCGGGCGTCATAAACAAGAGTTCGCCGTTGATATGCGATTGGAACTTAACACCTTCGTCATTGACCTTGGCCAGCTGAGTCGACGAATGGACCGCCTGGGCGGCGTCACCTTTTTCGCTGTGGCTGACCGTATCAATGCCTTTTTTGTAGGCCATACCCAGCGAAAAAGCCTGGAAACCACCACTGTCCGTAAATGTTGGACCGGACCAATTCATAAATTTGTTAATGCCGCCAGCGGCCGCCATCACCTCCGCCCCAGGGCGCAGCATCAAATGATAGGTATTAGCCAGAACCGACTGACCACCAAGAGCAATCACCTGCTCGTTAGTCAATGTTTTAACTGTTGCTTTGGTGCCACCGACAATAAACGCCGGCGTCTTAATCTCGCCATGTGGAGTCGAAATAACGCCCGAACGGGCCATCGTGCCTTCGAGTTTTTTGGTAATAGTAAAATTCAACGCTTGATTCATTCTAGCAATAATAACACAGGTCTATTTGTTTAGTGACTTTGAATACCGGTTGTTCACCGATGACCAATCTACTGTATTCCACCAGGCCTTGATGTAATCGTCACGCTTGTTTTTGTAGTCAAGATAGTAAGCATGCTCCCAGACGTCTAGACATAACAGCGGTGACTCCAGACCCATGCCAATTGGGGTATCCTGATTTGGCGTCGTAATAATTTGGCCATCAGGCAAAAGCCATGACCATCCACTGCCAAAAACCCCTAGTGACTTAGCCGAAAATTCGTCAACAAAGTTTTGAAAACTGCCATAGCGGTTAGCTATAAGCTGAGCAGTAGTCCCATTTGGTTCGCCACCACCATTTGGCGACATCGATTCCCAAAAGAAACTGTGATTATAATGACCCCCACCATGGTTGCGAATCCCCGCCCTGG
>CAIOSL010000053.1 GCA_903861015.1 uncultured bacterium | reverse complement strand
GGACTATAATCGTCAAAAACTTGCTGACCTTAATGGCTACGTCACGATCAGCGACGATTATATTTTGATCAATTTGCCTCATTCGACCCACATTGTTAAATTATTGCAGCGAATTCGCGACGAATCGCATCGCTTTGCGGTCAGTTATCATACTGTGTTAAAGCGTACCAAACAAACAGCCAGTGTCCTAGACGAACTGCCAGGTATCGGCCCCAAGACCAAATCGAAGTTGATTCGAAAGTTTGGTAGTTTGCGCGGCCTCAAAACCGCTTCGCGCCTGGATATCGAGGCTGTGGTTGGGGCTGCCAAAGCCGATATTATCGTCGCCAGCCTGGCCTCGTTATAATCCTTATGCTATAATCACATCAAATTACAGTTTAAAAAGGACTGATTGATGTCGAGATTTAAGCTACCAGTACGCAAACTCCAGGCCGGCTTTACGTTAATAGAATTGACGATTGTGATCGTAATTATCGGTATCTTGGCCTCTATAGGGACGATCAGTTATGGTAACTACCGACGAACATCGGCGATCACACAGATAAAAAGTGATCTGGGCAACGTTGCCTCGGCTATGGAAAACTACCGAACATTCAATAATACCTATCCAACGTCATTGCCGCCAACATTTACGGCTAGCTCAACCATTACGCTGACTGGTGGCAGCAGCGACGGCAAGAATTATTGCATTAATGCCTCGACTACGGTCGATTCTAGCCTGCGCTACTATATTTATAACAACTCGCAAAACGTACAAACTGGTAGTTGCCCGACGATGCAGGTGCTTATTGTCGCTGGTGGTGGAGGCGGCAATGGTGGCGTTAGCGGTGTTAATTATGGTTCGGGCGGTGGCGGTGGCACGGTTATTTATAACGCCTCGTATTATACCTCCTATGGTAGCAAAACCGTCACGATAGGTGCTGTCGGGGCGGGTGTCATTGCTGGTACGGCCGGCAATGGTGGCAACACGGTTTTTAATACCACCGTTGCAACTGGTGGTACCGGCGTAAATATGGCGTCCAGGACTGGTGGTGCCAATGCTAACTATATTGGTGGTACGGCAGTTGCAAGCACTGATTCGGGGGCTGGTGCTGGTGCGGCGGCAAGTGGCAGCGTGTCCACGCCGGGTATTGGTTATCAAAGCAGTATTAGTGGCTTGTCTGCTTATTACGGTGGCGGTGGCGGTGCGGTAGTTAGCGCGGTTGGCCAAGCTGGCGGTATTGGCGGCGGTGGCGCCGGTAGTGCATCTGGCGCTGGCGGTAACGGCACGCCTAATACTGGTGGCGGTGGCGGCGGTTCAAATTCAATCAATACTGGCGGCAACGGCGGGTCGGGCATTGTAATTATTTCTTATCCGACTGGCTCGATGTATGGTTTTGGCGGTACGATTACTACTTCTGGCAGCAATACTGTCCACACATTCACCTCCAGCGGTACATTTACTGTTTCCAATTCTAGTCTACTCAACGGCATTGCTTCATATTGGAAGCTTGACGAAACTTCAGGCAACGCCAGTGACGCGGGTGGTAATACCGGTGTCAATACCGCAACTGGCTTCTCGACAGCAAAAATCAATAAAGGTGCTGACTTTAATGGATCGACCAGCAAACTGGCGCTGTCAAATATATCGGGCAATACCAATTTTACTATTAATTATTGGGCGCGATTTAACGGTTCTAGTGGCGGAGGTATGGTACCATTTGTAACCAATGATGGATATATAGAATTTTATAACGTTGGCGGTGTTGAAAAAATATCCGGATGCGCATGGGTAGACAGAAACGGTATTACCGGCACCAACAAACTTTATGCTGCCTCGTTTAATAATCCTGTAACCAACACGGCTTGGCATATGTATACTTTTACGGCAGTCGGCACTAGTTTTGCACTTTATGTTGATGGCAATCTGGTAGCAAATAGTGGCTGGAGCCTTTCGACCCCTTCCTTTAATTATGTCGGAACGCAATTTGGATCAATCCATCGCAGTTCGGGAACCCCTGGGGACGCCGAGCTGTTTGCCGGGTCAATCGACGAGACTGGTTATTGGACCAGGGGCCTAAGTGCTTCCGAGATTACCAATTTGTATAACAGTGGCGCTGGACTTCAATACAGTTTTGCCTCATAGTCATACATTACAAAATGATCGATTCCAGTTTTCATAAATCCAACCGACGAAAGTTATCCAAAGTATTAGACGGCGGTATTATCGTGTTGTCAGCTCATGGCTTGATGCAAAGTTCTAATGACGGCACCTTTAAATTCAAGCAAGAACCGAATTTTTGGTGGCTGACTGGTATCAATCAGCCCGGCTGGATGTTGATTATCGACGGATCGACCAACAGGGAATGGTTGGTTAAGCCGAATATATCTGATGTTGATCTGATTTTTAATGGCGGCCTGGCGTCAGATATTGCCAGCCAGATCAGTGGCGTGGCGGATGCGATCGAGCGATCAAATCTAGGTGACCTGCTGACCGAACTGGCGGTCAAGAGCGATTGCGTTTACACGATTCATATGCCAGAGGAGTTCTCTCATAGTGAAGTGTATGTTAACCCGGCGATTGGCGATTTGGCTAAATTACTGCAACTGCATTTTAGTAACGTAAAAGATTGCCAGCCAGACCTGGTCAAATTGCGGGCGATCAAACAACCGGTCGAAATTGCAGCGCTCAAAGATTCGATTGATTTAACAGTGCGGGCTTTTGAGCATATCAAACCGCTGCTTTCGAGTTTTGATTACGAATACCAGATCGAGGCCGAATTTAGTTATTTTTTCCGTAAGAATGGTGCCGTCGGCCACGCTTACGAACCGATTGTCGCGTCTGGCAACAATGCCTGCACCTTGCACTACGAGGCTAACAATGATCGATTAATCAAGGGTCAAATGGTGTTGTTGGATATTGGCGCCCTGTCTGGAATGTACGGCGCTGATATCAGTCGGACGTACGCGCTTGGTGACGTTAGCAACAGGCAAAAACAAATTCATAATGCCGTGACTGGTGCTCATCGTCAGATCGTTGGTTTGTTAAAGCCGGGCTTGAATGTAGCCGACTATCATCGTCAGGTTGACGAGATTATGACCCAAGTGGTTGAAGAGTTGGGGTTGGGTAATGGAATTGATGCTTGTCGCAAATATTTTCCACATGCGATCAGCCATGGGCTAGGGCTGGATACCCACGATGCCTTGGGCCGACCAGAGTGTTTCTTGCCGGGTATGGTACTGACGGTCGAGCCGGGAATTTATATCCCCAGCGAAGGCATTGGTGTCAGGATCGAGGACGATATTCTGATAACCGATACTAGCCACATCAATCTAAGCGCTGATCTATCGATCGATTTGTGATATAATCGCTAGAGTTATATGAAGAATCACTATATGATTTTTGTGGTACGATGGCTGTCTAACTCTTTGGGTTTATGGGTGGCTGTTCGGTTGCTGGGCACTGGGTTAATTGACGCCAATGTCGGCGGCAGCCTGACGGTCTTTATGATCGCCGGACTAGTGTTCTCCTTGGTTAATGCACTCTTAAAACCACTGATTGTTATCTTGTCATTGCCGGCCATTCTTTTGACTTTGGGTTTGTTTATGATAATCGTCAACGGCTTGATGGTTTACATTTCGCTGCGACTAGCACCTGGTATCTCGATGACTTTCTTAAATTCTATACTTACAGGAATGATTCTGAGTCTGGTAAACTATATAGTAAGTGCTACATTGGTAACTAACTCAACTAACATAAGGTAGGTAAGACATGAATTTTGACAGTATTTTACAGATAATCACAATCGTTTCGGCCGTTTTAATGATCTTGTCGATATTATTGCAGCAGCGCGGTGCATCACTCGGCGCTGGTTTTGGTGGCTCGGGCGAACTATATACAACCCGCCGCGGCATCGACAAAAGCCTATTTGAGGCAACTATAGTTCTAGCTGTTATCTTTGTTTTGTCGATTTTAGTTGGGCTGATATTGCCCGTCACACGATAGGCGGTTGGGCTGATGGCGGATCAAAACCGTTAAAAATGGTACCGCTTGCCCAGGGTAAGCTTTGACAAAAAAACTATCAAGAGTCGAATGCGCAAGGTTGAAAGCGCAACTGTTCGTCACGCTCACAAATTCGTAATCAAACGCTGGAGCAATGTCCGCGAAGTTCAATGGCATGTGATTGTCTGGATTTTGGTGATGGGCTTTTTGATCGCCGCCACTGGCTTGCAATTGATGTGGTATCAACAAAGCTATCGTACTAACGTACCAGCACGCGACGGCACATATGCCGAAGCCGTTTTGGGGCCAATCAATACCCTTGATCCATTATTTGCCAGCACTAGTGCCGAGCAGTCGGCGGCCAGGTTGATGTTTTCGAGTTTATTACAATACGACAACACTGGTCATCTGGGTAATGACCTGGCGACAGGCGTTACGGTTGATAATACACATACGGTTTATACCGTTACTATCCGGCCAGATGTCAAATGGCACGACGGCGTCAGTCTGACGGCCAGTGATGTTGCCTTTACGATCAACCTAATCAAAAACCCTAACACTCGAACGACGATCTCGGGTTGGCGGGATGTCGGCGTAAAAGTCCTCAACGATACAACAATCGAATTTACACTAGCGTCGGTCTACGCCGCCTTCGAGCACGCCCTGACTTTTCCAATTGTGCCCGAGCATATTCTTGGCAGTATAGCTCCAGCCAGTATTCGCGAAAACCTATTCAGCCAAAACCCAATCGGCAGCGGCCCGTTCAAACTTAAACTAGTTCAGAACGTTGACAATAGCGCTAATCACAAAGTTATTTATATGTCGCGTAACGATGGTTATTATGGTGGCGTCGCCAAGTTGGCCCGTTTTCAGCTACACGTTTACGATTCGACTGACGCCATCGTAAAAGCCCTGTCACTTAACGAGGTTAACGCTGCCGCTGACCTGTCGATGGCCGATATTGATCGCGTTAATGCCAAGCAATACAGTAATTTTTCTAATTCTATCCAAAGTGGTGTGTATGCAATATTGAATACTCGCGGTGCGATCACATCAGACATAACGGTCCGTCGGGCGTTAGAGCAGGCAACTAATGTCGGCGTCTTGCGCGATCAACTGGGCGCTGCCAGCCTGGATTTGCCATTCATTAACGGTCAGTTGACGGGTGACATTCCAAAGGTTGCGGGCTATAACGCCGATAACGCCAAAGCTCTACTGGACGGTGACGGTTGGCGTGTGGCCGACAATGGTGTTCGCCAAAAAGACGGCAAAGAATTGCGCCTGTCGGTAGTCACCTTAAAAAACAGCGAGTTCGAGCGTGATCTAGAGTTGATTGCCGGGCAGTGGCGGGCAATCGGCGTGGCAGTTGATACCAAAATCGTCGATCCAGCCGACATCGCCGAAAACGTCGTTCAATCGATTTTGCAACCTCGTAGCTTTGATGTTTTGATCTACCAACTAAATATTGGCGCCGACCCAGATGTTTATGCCTATTGGCATTCATCACAAGCGACCGTACAGGGGGCGAACTTTGCCAATTACTCCAATCTGATTAGTGACGACGCATTGTCGTCAGCCCGGGTTAGGGTAGATGCAACCTTGCGTAACGCCAAGTATTTGACGTTTGCCCGACAGTGGGTCAATGACGTACCAGCCATTGGTCTGTACCAGTCAAAAGTCCAGTATGTCCAAGGACACAACACTTTTTCATTCGACAAGACTGACAATCTAGTCCTGCCGGTTGATCGCTACAGTAGCATTTTGAACTGGGCCGTTGGTACGCAGACCGTTTATAAAACCCCATAAATAAAAAAGACGACCTAAAGTCGTCTGAATTATATGGTGCGCGCGAGAGGACTTGAACCTCCACATCCTTGCGGACATTAGAACCTCAATCTAACCTGGCTACCAGTTACAGCACGCGCGCATTCTTGATGATTATACCATTGTCAATTTGTTTGTTAAACCCCCCTATACTCTTGACATGTCCGATGTCTACGGGTTATTATACTGAAGTTATGGGCGCTTAGCTCAGTTGGCTAGAG
>CAIOSL010000052.1 GCA_903861015.1 uncultured bacterium | reverse complement strand
GCCAATTCACGGCGAGTTCCATATGTTGGTTCACAATGCCGAGATCGCCGAGCAAAAATGTGGTCTAAAGCGAGATAATATCTTTGTTTGTGACAGCGGTGATATTATCGAAGTGACTCATGATGGCGCCAAAAAAGCTGGCCGGATTCATGTTGGCGGTATTATGTACGATGATAGCGGCGCGGTTGTGTCCGAGGTGGTTCTAAAAGACCGTATTCACATGGGCACCGAGGGTATCTTTGTAGTTATCCTGACCGTTCAGCGTGGCAGTGGTCGTTTGATGACCAGCCCCGACATCATCAGCCGTGGTTTTATCTATCTACGCGATAGCGAAGAGTTGATGGGCATGATTCGTCAATACCTGAAACAAAAAGTTACTCGACTATTTAACGGCAAGCCTATTGACCTGGATGTAGCAAAAAAAGAGTTGCGTGACGAAATTACTCATATTCTTTATGACCAAACTCGTCGTACGCCAATCGTTATCCCAGTGATCAACGAGATCGGTGGTGGCGGCCAAAATCGTCCACAATCTGGTGACCAGCGTGATCAACGTGATCAACGCGACCGACAACGCGGTGGCAACTTCCAACGACCAATGCCAAAAAAGTTCCCAGAACCACAAGTTCCAGATACCGAAGCCACCGAACCACGTGTTCGTTCTGATACTCGGGCATATTAATCACAAGCAACTTGCCAAATGTAGTAAATTTTGCTATAGTATAGCTACTAATCGGCGCCCAAAGCGCATATAATAAAGACTGTATTATGTCGAAAAAGAAAAAATCACGCAAAAGAGGGTCTTCCGCACCAACGCACAGCTTGCCGGCCGGTTTCTGGTCGCAAGTTTGGGCCTTGTTCTTGATCGCAGTATCGATCCTGTTTATTGTTGCCTGGTTTAACGCCGGTGGGCCGGTTCTCGAGTGGCTACACGCCGTGGCTATCGATCTTATCGGTTACTCGGTTTATGTTTTGCCGGTTATATTTGTCTATGTGGCTGTCGAAACTTTTCGGGCCGAGGACAATCGGTTGCCAGTGGTTATGAAAGTCGCGACGGGTCTGGCGATTGTCTGGTTCTCGTCGCTGTTTGGTCTGTTAAAAAACCAAGACGGCGGTGCACTGGGTGGTATGGTTGGCGACGTCGTCAACAGTATTACTTTATCCCTGGTTGACCCCGGGATAGCAGCTTTTTTGTATATTTTGTTGATTGTGGTAACTTTGCTGTTTATCCTGAGGGTTTCGCCATTTACGCTTATCAAAAAACTCTGGAATATGAGTCGGCGCGACATGTCCGAATACGAAGCCAATGTTAAGGTGATGCGTAACGTGGCCGCTCTAGACAAAGTTGATTCTGGTATTGGCAATTTTAAGCTAAACGAAGGCGTGCCAACGATGGACGCGGCCGATGCTGTCACCAAAAAGCAACCATCACTATCCACTTTGAAGGGTAGTTTTACGCGCGACAAGGCCGCCGAAGAGCAGGCGGCGTTGGTTACTGTTAGCGACCCTAATTGGCAAATTCCTAGCCTAGAACTGCTTGAAAAAAAGCAAACCCCAGCCGATCCAGGCGATGTTCAGCAAAACGCAGCAATTATCAAAAACACTCTTAACGAGTTTGACATTGATGTCAACATGGAGGGTGCCAACATTGGTCCTCGGGTGACTCAGTACACCTTGACCCCACCTAGCGGTGTCAAACTGGCCCGAATTACCGCGCTCGAAACCAATATCGCACTTAATCTGGCAGCCCAAAGCCTGCGGATTGAAGCGCCAATTCCTGGTCAAAAAGCCGTCGGTATCGAGGTACCCAACCGCAAGGCGGCCGATGTTCGTCTGTACTCGGTTATTACCAGTCGGCAATGGAAGACCGACCTTGAGCCTTTGGCGTTTGCAATTGGTAAGGATATTTCGGGCGAGCCGGTTATTGGTGAGCTAAACCGTATGCCACACCTTTTGATCGCCGGTCAGACTGGTTCGGGTAAGTCAGTTATGATCAACACACTTTTAGCCAGCTTGTTATATCACAACAGCCCCAGCGAAATGCGCCTGATCTTGGTTGACCCTAAGCAAGTTGAAATGGCAATTTACGAAGACATCCCGCATTTGTTAACACCAGTTATATCTGAACCCGAAAAAACGATTAGCGCCCTCAAATGGGCGGTCAACGAGATGCAACGTCGCTATACATTGCTGGCGGAGCACAAAGTTAAAGACATCAAGACCTACAACCAAAAAATTCGCTCGACCGGCACCAAAATCATGGTGGCCGACGAAAACGGAATCCCGCAAAAGCACGAAAACGGCGCTATGCCTTACATCGTGATCGTCATCGACGAGTTGGCCGACCTGATGATGGTGGCGTCGCGTTATGTCGAGGCCTTGATTGTGCGCTTGGCCCAAAAAGCCCGAGCGGTCGGTATTCACTTGGTGTTGGCGACCCAGAGTCCTCGTGTCGATGTTATTACCGGTTTGATCAAAGCCAACGTGCCGGCTAGGATCGCCTTTACGGTGTCGCAGCAAGTTGAAAGCCGAATCATTCTCGATCAAATCGGGGCCGAGAAGCTACTGGGACAAGGTGATATGTTGTTCTTTAATACCAATATGAGCAAACCAAAGCGAGTTCAGGGTGCCTGGGTAACCGACTCCGAGATCGCCAAAATTGCCGATCATTTGCGTATGCAGTCGCCGCCACAATATAACGACGAAATTGTCAGTCAGCCAGTCCAGATTAATGGCAAGGGTGGCGTGGTGATGGACTTTGATAGTGGCGAGGATGACGATTTGTTCAAAGATGCGGTTCGAGTGGTGATTGACAGTGGCAAGGCCAGTACTAGTTTGCTACAAAGGCGTCTGCGAATCGGTTATTCCAGGGCCGCCCGAATTATCGAAAGCATGGAAGAGCAGGGGATTGTTGGCCCAGCTGACGGCGCCAGGCCGCGTGAAGTGTTGATTGGCAGCGTTGACGAGCTTGGATCGTCCGACGAACTATAGCTTTTACCTCGATATTATGTTACAATCAATCTGTTATTAACTCGGCTTGTACCAGGTACAAGCATCCATAATAAGGATTCCATAGGAGGAAATCTAAAAATGAAGCAATATGAACTAGTTGTACTAGTCCACCCCGACCTAGAGGTCGACATCGAAGCGCCGCTTACCAAAGTGCGCAACCTTGTTACCACTAACGGCGGAACTATCATCAGTGAAGAAAACTGGGGCAAAAAGAAATTAGCTTACCGCCTCAAAAATCAGGACTTCGCAGTTTATGTCTTTATGGACATCAACTTGCCAGCTGATGCACCACTCAAGATTAGCAACAACCTAAACATCTCCGAAGATGTTATCCGCTACATTTTGGTAACAGCCGACCTCAAGGGCCGCAAAGCACTTGAAGAAGCTAAAGCTAGCGCCGCAATCGAAAAACCAACCGAAAGGAAGTAAGTTTATGGCAAAAAGTATCAACCAAGTCATCCTGATGGGACGACTAACGCGTGATCCTGAACAACGCACTACTACCACTGGCAAGCTAATCGTAAGTTTTAGTATCGCCGTTGATCGTGGTGGCCAGGACGATGGGGCTGACTTTTTTGAAGTAACGGCTTGGGAAAAACTAGGCGAACTAGTTGTTAAGTACCTTGGCAAAGGCCGCCGCGTATTGGTTCAGGGACGTTTGCGACAAGACAGCTGGGATGACAAAGAGACTGGCAAAAAACGCAGTCGCGTAGAAGTCACAGCAACTGACGTAACCTTCTTGGACGGACCAAGTGACGGTGCAGGGGCGGGCAGCTCACACGGCAGCTCGACCAGTGCATCAGCCAAAAAAACCAATGATGTCGTAATCGAAGACATCGACGATAAACCAATTGATTTAAGTGAAATTCCATTCTAGGAGTATTTGGAGAAAATTATGGCAAGCAAAACATTTAAAAAAGACACACCAGTATTTTTTGACTACAAAGATGTAAAGACTTTGCAAAAATACGTTGACATTTATGGTCAAATCAAACAGATCAGCAAGACCGGCCTTAGCGCCAAACAACAACGTCAACTAGCGGTCGCTATCAAACGCGCTCGCCACTTGGCACTATTACCATTCGTAACCCAAGGATAGAACAGTCGTGGCATATTCACCAACAGAGCTAAAAAAAGGCGTAGTCATCGAACTGGATGGCAAGCCATTCAAGGTGCTTGAATACAACCAAAAGGTTGTTGGTCGTGGCGGCAGTATCGTTAACGTCAAGGTCAAAAACCTAATCGACGGCCGCGTCCTAGCCAAGACTTTTAAGGGCCAAGAAAAAATCGAATCAGCCGAAGTAACTAATCAAACTGTTCAGTATCTTTATACTGACGGTACGGATTATAACTTTATGGACCCTGAAACGTTCGAGCAATTTCAATTGCCAACCAACATCGTAGAAGATGTCGTCGAGTACATGAAAGAAGGCGACAACCTGACTTTGCAGTTGTTTAACGGCAATGTGATCAACGCCGAGTTGCCAAAGAACGTTTATTTGGAAGTAACTTACTGTGAAGAGGTCACCAAGGGCGACACGACCAGTAGCGTGCTGAAAGATGCAACTTTGGAGACTGGTTTGACAGTTAAGGTTCCGTCGTTTATTAAAGTTGGCGATATTATATCAGTCGATACAACGACTGGCGAATATCGTGAACGCAAAAAAGGCTAATCCTAGGTTATGATCAAAAAACGGCTTGATCTTGCGCTGGTTGAGCGTCAAATTACACCAAGCCGTTCTCAGGCCGAGAGTTGGATTAAGCTGGGTCAAGTAACAGTTGATGGTCGGGTTATTAAAAAACCCGGCCATTTTGTTATTGAAACAGCTAATATCAAACTTTTAGCAACTGATCAGTATGTTGGTCGGGCGGGTCTTAAACTAGCATCAGTAGCCAGTGTTTTTCGCTTGGATTTTCGTGACAAAGTCGTGCTGGATGTCGGCAGTAGCACTGGTGGTTTTACGGACTTTGCTCTTCGCGGCGGTGCCCGTAAGGTGTATGCGGTTGATGTTGGCACCGATCAACTGCACCCAAGTTTACGCGATAACCCCAAAATTGAGTTGCACGAAAAGACGGATATCCGCGATTTTGTTATGGGCGAGTTTGCCGATATCGTGGTGATGGACGTGTCGTTTATCAGTTTGCGCGAGATTTTGCCGTATATTGCCGCAAAGCTGGCCAGCGATAAAACTCAGATCGTGTCAATGGTTAAGCCACAGTTTGAGGCAGGGATGAACCAAACTAATCGAGGTGTGATCAAAAACGATGCAGTTCGTCGCAAAATACTCAAAGATTTTGAGGATTGGGCGCGGAATTATTTCGTAATTCAAAACAAGCGCGATAGTGACGTCGCGGGCGCTAAAGGCAACCAAGAACGTTTTTATTTACTGACGTTAAAGCGAAATTCAACGACGTCGCCTGGCCGCATAATATAATCACGACCTTCGGTACGCATTTTGCCGGCACTCTTGGCGGCCGTCTCGGAACCCGCAGCTATTAAGTCGTCATAATCAACAATCTGGGCGGCGATAAAGCCTTTTTCAAAGTCTGTATGAATAACTCCAGCGGCCTGAGGGGCGGTATCGCCTTTGTGTATTGTCCAGGCGTGAATTTCTTTAGGGCCGGCGGTCAAATAACTTTGCAGACCCAGGGTATTATAGGCGGCGTGAATTAGTTGCATCAAGCCGGTTTCTTGAACGCCGTAGCTTGCCAGCAGTTCAGTGGCATCTTGTGGATCGAGGCCTTTAAGTTCGTCCTCTAACTTGGCGCAAACAAAAACTGCTTTGGCTGGTGCCACCAGGCTGGCTAGTTCGTCTTTCTTGGCTTGATCGGTCAAGGTGTTTTCGTCGACGTTAAAGGCGTAAATAACTGGCTTGGCGGTCAACAGGTGCAGGTCATAAATGTAGTCGGTGTTGAGGTTGGCGATCGACGACAGCATGACTCCGGATTGTAATTTGATTAATATTTCTTGCAGATAATCGGCGACCGGCTTTAATTTGGGATTGGCCTTGGCGTTTTTAGCAGCAGTCGACATGCGTGATTCGACGGTTTGAATATCGGCTAGGATTAGCTCGGTATTAATGATGTCGATGTCGTCGCGGGGGTTGATGCGACTGGCGACATGAATGACATTATCGTCGTGAAAGGCGCGAACGATATGGATAATCGCGTCGCATTGGCGAATATTGGCCAAGAATTTGTTGCCCAAGCCTTCGCCCTTGCTGGCGCCAGCCACCAGACCGGCGATATCAACAAAAGTTACAGTCGCCGGTAAAAGCTTGGTCGAGCCATACAACTTAGCTAATTTAGCTAAACGCTCATCAGGCACCGGTACAATACCGGTATTGGGCTCGATCGTGGCGAATGGGTAATTGGCCGCCAAAATATCATTGTTGGTCAGGGCGTTAAATAAAGTGGATTTGCCAACATTAGGCAGACCGACGATTCCGATTGATAAACTCATGACTATATTTTAACAGAGGTGAATAAAAATATCGAGCCCTGATTGTCATTAGATAATTTGGGTGTGCTATTATTGTTAGCATAAGGACTATAGCGGTGGATGACACAAAGAAGAGACGAACATTAACGCGGCGTAGGTTGGGGCGGTTTTTTGGTAATAAAAAGGCTGTTATTGGCGCATCGGCTATTGCTGTGGTTGTAATTGGTGTATTAATTTGGGCCTACCTATTATCGATTAAGACGTCGCCATTAGTAACCGATACAAAACCTATTGATACCGGCGCTACGCAGTCATTGGTTGATGTCACCTCAAAACAGGCTCAAGCTGTAGTGGATAGTGGCGGCAGCAGTGATAGTGCCGGTTTAATATACGATCAAGCGGTTAATAAAACCACAGACTCTTATCAAAAGACGGTTCTGTTATGCAGTAAAGCTATGATTTACTTTGAGGATAATGATTACGATACCGCTTTAACGATAGCTAGGCAAGCCGAAGCTATAGATCAGAACGTGGAAGTGGAGAGTTTTATAGCTAGGGTGTACCAGGCAAAAGGGGATACCAAGAATGCCGCTGATTATTACAATAAGTCGGTCGTAATATTGAGGCAGGCTCAACCTTTGGATGCCGGACGGGTACAGTATTATCAGGTGTTAATAAAGCAGCTTGGTGGATCTGTAAATTAATATGTATGGTATAAAGCGTTTAGTTCCGACTAAAATGATCGTCGTGCTGGTTACCGTCTTGGGATTAGCGGTTGGCGCCGTAGCTTTCAATGGCTCGCAGGCTAATGCGGCGGCCTGTAATATGGTTCTTGGCAGGTGTTTGGGCAGTGGATATTTTACTAATTCGACTAGTGGCGCTGACCCTGGCAAGGTTTTGCATATTTTATCCGGATCTAAACGAGCTCTTCCTATAATAGAGAATACCGATCCTAATCCGGTTGGGGAATTTATTGCGACACTTCAAAATCGCAATTCAATACTTGGTTCGACTCAGGACCGGACTGGTTCGGCATTTATTGTTTACGCCATGCTTGGTCTAAACGGGGATAGCCTTGGGGGTCGGACGACAACAGTCAGTTGGGCGGACTGGGCCGACTTAACCGATCGATTGGATGATCTTAACTCTAAAGGCAGGATTGCGTGGCGCACTACGCTGGGGCATGCAACCAATGGCCTATGTGTTAACGCGTATTATCAGGGCGATGGTACGGCAGACGACTCTTTTCATTCGGAGTGCGTATCTACAGACACCAAGGTGGTTCGCTTTAATGACGACAACGGCAATATGATGTTTGTTATTGAGTATCCGTGCGCCAATATAGCGGGTAACAACAACATTACACCGTTACCGCCAGCGTATAATTATGCGTTGACGCCTTTTGTCTCACCTATATCGCCCGAAGTGGCGGAACCGGATACTGCTTTTACGGTTACGCCTTATGTAACTAGCACAGGGCCCACAAAAAGTAGGGCGACAACTTGGCAATTAACTCAGGTGGTATTGCCTCCAGGTACGAACCCTACTTTAGTCGCCGGGAAGTCACCGGCTGGTGATGACTCGTGTAATTACTTACGGTCGATTCAGACCGGTGGTGTAGAGGCGTGTGCACCAGCGACTACCGGCTCTGGTACTGTATTTGACGAGCATGGTAATTGGCCGAATGGTGTCAATCCGGCCCTTTATTCTGGTAATTCCGGCGAGTATTCGACTGGCCACAAGATATGCTATGTTTTTTCGGTTAAGCCAAATTCCAGTAGCGATAGCCAATGGTTTTATTCAGCTCCGTCATGTATAGTGATTGGCAAAAGCCCCAAAGTTCAGATCTGGGGCAGCGATATAATATCTGGCGGTTCGATCCAAACCAGTACCTCGCATAACATTAGCGGAGCGACTTTTGGGAGTTGGTCGGAATATGGTGTATTTGCCTCAGGTACTATTATTGGCATGGCCTCCGGGTCGGCTTTTAGCGGAGGTCTGTCGAGCGCTTCAGTTTGTGACTATAGTACACTCAGTTTTACTAATGCTGGTAACTCGACCTGTACGGGTGACCAAATTGGTGGTTATGTCTCATCGCGGTCATTGCCGGATGTGGCGGCGAGTTTTCCTGGCGGAACTGCAATTGGCGTTAATTCGGTAATCGCCAATAATCTAATTGCTGCACCTGGCACGTATATCGGTATTCGCGATGGTGACCTAGCGCTACAGCCGAGTGACTTGGCTCCAGGCAAATCCGTTATCCTGAAGGTTAGCGGTACTGTTACGATCGCCGGCAATCAAACATATAATCCAGACAATAATGGTCACAAATATACTAGCGGGTCTCAATTGCCGCAGCTGGTTGTAGTAGCTAGCAAAATAGTAATTAATAATAATGTAACCAATGTTGATGCCTGGTTAGTGGCCAGTGGTGTGGTCGAGACGTGTAATACCGGCTCTTTAACTTATCAGCTAAGTTCTTCGCCAGTTGATTTACGACTGACTAGTAATAAATGCAACAATCAATTGACTGTTAATGGCCCTGTAATAGCCAATCAATTATGGTTGCGTCGTACTGCCGGATCGGGCCCCGGTGTGGCTAGTGGCGATCCGGCCGAAATATTTAACCTACGGCCTGATACTTATTTGTGGCTGTATGCTCGATCACTTACTGGCGGCCATATTCAGACAGTTTATAATACCGAATTACCCCCAAGACTCTAACGGCAAGTGTTATAATCTGTATAGCATAAGGAATATTTTATTGTGAATGACGGTGATCAACAACAGGGTGCAGCTCGGTCCAAGCCAAAGACCAGATACCATTTAAGCAAGATGTGGTTGATTGTTGCTGCGATCGTGTTGGTGGTTGTGGTGGCTGCTGGCGGTGGTGTTTGGTGGTACTTTAGTAACCAAAAGTCGACTAGTGTTAGTGTGTTCAAGACTATCGAGGAAGTTAACTCTCAGGCTCAGGATTTGATCGATAATGGCGATACGACCTCGGCTCAGAATCTTTACGCAGATGCCATCAAAACTACTAGCGATGCCAGTCAAAAGAGTGATTTGTTGATTAACCAAGCCTCGATTTATTATAACGACGGTAATTATGATCAGGCGTTGTCGTCGGCCAAGGCAGCGGAAGCAGCCTATGACAATGAAAACGTGGCCCAGTTTATTGCCCATGTCTATGAGTCGAAAGGCAATAAGGTGAAGGCGATAGAATATTTCAAAAAAGCGATTTCGTTAGTTGATAAAACCCTCGAGACCGCCAGTGACACGGTTGTTTTGTACCAAAGTAGTATTGATGATTTGAATGGGGTGGCGCAATGATCAGCGATCTTTTGCGGCGCCACAAGATTGTTCTTGGTGTAGTTGCAGCGGTGGTATTATCCTCGGGTTATTATTATACGGCCCAGGCTTTTATGGGTCGCAGTTATGGTTGCGGATATTTTCATAACAAATGCGTCAGTAGTAGTGGCAACAGCGACGTGCTCAAGGGCGGTATAAAAAATTCGATTGATACGGCGGATGAGCTAATCGCGTTTTTGAAGGGGGCTAGTGGTACTCAAAACAAGGTTGGTGCTGCCTTTGTGGTTAATACTATGCTGGGTCGTGACGCACCGGGTGACGGTACTAGTGTCAGTAGTTCGGATTGGGCGGATTTGTCGGCCAGGCTAAAAAGTCTAGATGCCAAGGGTGGTATTAAATGGAATCAAACGATCAATAACTGTACGACCAATAGTTATTACCAAAGTACTGCAAAAGACGACGCCTTTTATAAAAGGACCAGCAAGGATTCCGGCGGTTGCCACACTGATGCGGCCATTAAGTTTTATGATGGTAGCAAAGTTGTCTATACGCTAGACCGCACCTGCGCCAATCCTATTGGTAGTGCAATTAAGGAGCTGCCAAAGGCGCCACAGTGGAACGTATCAGTTGATAGTTCGGTCAGTGTAGCTTCGGCCACACCAGGCAATACTATTACTTGGACTCACACCGTTAAAAACAAGGGCCCTGACTCAACCGACCAGACGGTCAAATACCATTATCATAACAGCGGTGGTCTGGGTAGTGGGACTGATAGTGACAAAACTTTATCGTCGGGCGCATCAAACGGCAAAACACAATCTTATACCTCGACTTATGCCATCACCCAGAACGATGTTGGTAATAATCTGTGCCGTTCGACCGTCGCCAAGCCGGCTGCTTGGGACGATAGTGGGTCAATCGAATCATCAGCGGCCTGTGTATTTGTGCCATACAATTATAATTTAACACCGTTTATATCGGCCAATGTTTCGGGGGCGGTTGAGGCCAATACTACTTTTAGCGTTTCGCCGACAATTACTAATACTGGTCCAACCAAAAGCAATAACACCCAGTGGCAGATAACTCAAATTATTGTACTGCCCAGCAAGGCGGTGCCTAATGCTGCCGGTGGCAATTCGCCAATTGCGCCGTGCGGAACATATTTTAAAGCCTTACCAAATGCCTCGTGCTCAACCGTCAGTTCGGGTACCAGCGTTTTTAGCGAGACAGGGGCGTGGCAGAGTGGAGCAGTAGTCGGGCCAACTTCTGTGACCTCGGGTGATTACGAAGTCGGCACCAAAATTTGTTATGCCTTCTCGGTCCAGCCGCGGTCTAGTGGCGACAATCAGTGGGCGCATTCGACGCCGGTTTGTATGGTAATTGGCAAAAAGCCAAAAGTTCAGATTTGGGGGGGTGACCTGGCAACTGGTGGTCTGGTGCAGACCAGTACGTCAGTCAAAGATATGGGTGGGCAACGTACTTTTGGAAGCTGGGCAGAATACGGCATCGTGGCAGCTGGTACCATCAGTGGTATGGCATCGGGGTCGGCCTTTGCTAACCCTGGGCTGTTAAATGCTACGGTTTGTGATTACAGCAGCCTTAGTTTTACAAATGCCGGTAATTCAACTTGCCCAGGCGCCTCGATTGGTAATTATGTAAGCTCTAGGGCGATACCTAACGTTGCAGCCAGCTTCCCGGTCAACAATACTGACCTGGGCCGCAATTTGGGTGTTAATCCGTTGATCGATCTCAGCAAAAATAATTTGTCTGGCGTCTATACGGCTTCTGGCGCAATTTCGATTACCGGTGGTGGGGCGGGTAAGGTTATTAACAAAGGTCAGTGGATAGTTATTAACGCGCCAATGGCCGACGTTACTATAACTGGTGATATTAACTACACGGGCGCGACGCTTAATTCTATTAACGACATACCCCAGGTTGTAATTACTGCCAAGAATATCAATATTCCGAACAATGTAACGCGTGTTGACGCCTGGTTGGTAGCCGATGGCGGTATCAACACTTGCTCGACGGTTACTTTGGCGGCGGCATTAACTTCTAGTATTTGCGACCAGCTACTAACGGTTAACGGGCCGGTTATGGCTCAAAAACTATACTTGCGTCGTACTGCCGGATCGGGTACCGGTGCGGCCAGTGGTGATCCTGCCGAAATCTTTAATCTGCGCCCCGATGCCTATTTGTGGTCTTACGCCCGGGCGATTAGCAACGGTCATATTCAGACCGTTCATACGACCGAATTGCCACCAAGGTTTTAATATTTAGTTTTGGCTTGCTTTTAAAGCTAATGCTTATGTATAATAAGAGGCAATATGGCATTACTAAAGGGACTGGGCGACTTTTTTGCGCTAGATATCGGCACCAATGCGGTGCGTGTAGTACAGCTGTCTCAAGCCGGCCCCGATAATTGGGCTTTGCAACACTATGGTTATGCGCCGGTTGACGATAAGCTTACGGGTAATGATTCGGCCGAGGGCTTACGTCGTTTGGGCGAGGTGATTATGACGGCGGTTGGCCAAAGTGGCATCAAGACCAAAAATGTTGTTATTGGCTTGCCTTCGAACAAAACCTTTACGACGGTTATTGATGTGCCGATGATGAGCGAAGCCGAGCTGCGTAGTACGATTAAATACCAGATTGACCAATACATACCGATGGCGGCTGACGAAACCAAGGTAGATTGGGCGTTGTTGGGGCAATCGCTGCATGACCCCAAGCAACAAGAAGTATTGTTGGCTAGTACCGCCAACAGCTACACCGAGGAACGTTTGGAGTTTATCGAAGGTCTTGGCTTTAATGTGATTGCTGCCGAACCCGACCCAATTGCTATGGTGCGGTCGTTGCTGCCAGGTGGCATACAGGACGCCCGGTTGATTATTGATATGGGTGAGAGGTCAACTGACTTGGCGATCACTTTTGGCGGCAGCCCACGGCTGGTCAGGACAATTCCGACGGGCCTCAGAACTCTGATCAAAGTCGCCGTTCAAAACTTGAATGTTCAGGACGATCAGGCCAGACAGTTTATCTTGAAGTTTGGTCTGGCGCCCGATAGGCTAGAGGGTCAGGTTTATCGCTCGATTGAGAGTACTTTGGATAACTTCGCCGCCGAACTTATTAAATCGATTAAATTCTTCCAGACCAGGTATCCAAACACACCGGTTGGCGGTATTTTGTTGTCGGGCTTTGCTGCTATCGTGCCGCGTTTTGGCGAATATATCACTGCCAAAACTGGGGTGGCCTCTGGGGTGGCTAATCCATGGCAAAGAGTCCACGTAGCAGCGGCAGACCAACAACAACTGGGGTCAATTGCCTCCGAGTTTGCGACAGTCATCGGGCTGGCCGAGAGGAAAAATAAGTGATGATCGAGATCAATCTTGCTCCTGACATAAAACAAGAACTTATCAAAGCCCAAATGATTCGCTCGCGAGTTATTGCTGGTTGTATTGTGGTTGGCGTGGTGTCGGTAGCAGTTGTATCGACCTTGTTAGTGTATGTTTTCACTGTTCAGGCGGTCCGGGGCAATTTGGCCGACAACGACATCAAGACTCGCAGCAGCCAGCTGTCGGGTGTGGCTGACCTATCCAAGACATTAACTATCCAAAACCAGCTAACCAAGATATCCAGTATCAACAACAGTAAAAAAGACACCTCCAGGGTATTTAATTTGCTGGCAGCTATTATTCCGCCGGCGCCTAACGACATCAAAGTTTCTAGTTTGCTAATTAACACCGATGACAGCAAGATTACAATCGAAGGCCAAGCTGCTAACAGTTATGCGGCGGTTGAAGTTTTCCGCAAGACAATCGAAGGTGCCAAAGTTAAATACACCGACAGCAGCAACACGGAACAGCAAGTGATTATAGCATCAGACGTAAGCACCAGTAATACTAGTTACGGCGAGGACACCTCGGGTGCTAAGGTATTGAGGTTTACGATTAGTTTTACGTATGCTAAAGAATTATTTGCGCCGCTGCTGGGTAATTTCTCAATAAGCATATCGACCAGCGGTAACGCTACAGATTCGTATTTGGGCGTACCAAAAAGCATATTTGTCGATCGGGCTAAAGATTTGACAACGGGAGGTCAGTAATATGCAACAAAAAAACCTAGCACTTCGTAAACGTACCCAGATAGCCATGGCCAACCGAGCAATGTTTTTGTGGGTGGCGGGTATGTCGATTGTTTTTGGTTTTGCTTTGGTGGTGACTATCTTTTTGACCCAGATGCTGATGTTTAACGAGCGGGTTTTGGCAGAGAAGGCCAAGACGGTCAGTACGCTAAAGGCCGACAATTCCAATATTAGTGATCTTGAATCAAAGATAAGGGTCCTGGATACCAACCAGGCATTGATCGATTCTAAAGCCTCATCTGACGATCAGGCGATTCAGGTTATTTTGGACGCGCTGCCATCCGAGGCCAACTCATTAGCGTTGGGTGCTTCGATTCAAAACAAGCTACTAGCTGGCATACCCAAACTAACCCTTAACTCATTGCAGGTTGACCCAGTTATTGGTGTAGAATCATTGACCGCCGACACGACTATTCAAAGTGCTTCGTCCAGTTTAGTGTCCAAGAATGTTATAAATTTTCGTTTCTCGGTTAGCGGTGATGAAACCGCG
>CAIOSL010000051.1 GCA_903861015.1 uncultured bacterium | reverse complement strand
GCTTGAATAGCCGGCAGGGGAATGCCAAGCTGGCTGGCGGTTTCTAGGGTCCAGCGAGCTTCGCCAGATTCGGCGACGACGCCGCTGATGCCATTCAGGCTCGGGTTCTCGTGCAGGGCTTGGCGGGTCAGGTCGTTTAGCCAAGACGTCACAACACTGCTTTGTTGCCATATATCGCCGGCAGCAGCCAGGTCGATACTATATGGGCCTTCTTTTAGCATTCGATACCCCTCGGCTAATGATTCCATCATGCCGTATTCGATGGCATTGTGGACCATTTTGACGTAGTGGCCGCTGCCGTGAGTGCCAAAATACTGATGGCCACCACGGGGCTTGCTTAAAGTATCCAGGGCGGGGACGACGGTTTTATAGGCTTCTTCTTGGCCGCCGACCATCATCGAAAAGCCGTTGCTGATTCCCCAAACGCCGCCGCTGGTGCCGATGTCTAGTAGGTTAACTTCGTGGGCGCTAGCCTTGTCGGCGCGGCCTTTATCGCCACGATAATCACTGTTGCCGCCGTCGATAATAATACTTCCTTCGGGCAGTAAAGTAAGCCAATTATCAATCTCGCCATCAATAACTTCGGCCGGTATCATGATCCACAGCGTAACTGGCTGGTTGTTAAACGCATCAACCACCGCCTGTTTGTCGTAGGCCGGAGTGGCGCCGTAGGTTACGGCCTCGTCGACCGGGCCCTGGCTGCGGTCATGAGCGACAACTTCGTGACCGTCGGCCGCTAGTTTTTTGGCGATTTGGCCGCCCATGCGACCTAGACCAGATATTGCAATTTTCATCTATAATTCCTCCTTGGGGTTGTTAGTGTATATGGTAGCGTTTGGGATCGTTTTTAATATTTGGGCCGGTTGATCTTCGATTGGAACTTCGTAATACAACAGATCATGCAGGATTTGTTTTTTGTTGGTGCCAGAGGCCTGAATAACGGCTTCGTCAATCTTAGCGATCGCCACAAAGTTAATTGTTATACGACGAAAATCATCGGACGTAAATGATGATGCCAAGTTGACGGATTTGACGGCCGGACTGTGCGGCTTGATGCCGGCGGTATGACCGTCAGAACCCATGCCAAAAATACCGATCGCATAATTGACTGTCGCAAATTGTTTGGCCAACCAGTCATTAAATAGTTCAGTAGTTTTGATAATATCTTTGCCAACCAGGGGCCGATAAACAGTGGCGCCGCCAAGGTCCAGTCCGCCGTCGATTAGTTGCTGCCAGTTTTCCTCGCTATGGCCAACATCACCGTAGCGCTCGTCGGTTAGGCTGACAATCAAATTACTTAAGTCACGTCCTTTTAATTGTTGGCTGGCCTGAATGGCGATCGGAATACTAGACCCACCCGATAGCAGCCACAAGACTTTTTCTTTGTTGTTTAGGTGGCTAACTAAGGTCTTAGCCAGGTCGTTGGCCGCGGCCTCGATCGGAGTTTCGGTGTAAATATATTTCATCAATTACTATTATACGAGATATACGTTTGATTTTTTGTTATAATCATGGGCAATGGATAAAATCAGTTTAATTATCAAGCAGGCGGTCAAGAAATTATTTGAGTTGGATCAAGATATTCAATTATCTCGGCCTGACGCCCAATTTGGCGATTTTGCTACCAATGTTGCGATGAAATTGGCCAAAGAGGTCGGTGCTAATCCACGTCAGATTGCCGAGCAATTGGCGGCAGAGCTAATGACGACTGGTTTGTTTGCTGAAGTAACTGTGGCGGGACCTGGTTTTATTAACTTGCGCCTACTGGCCCAGAACTTGGCCGGTCAGCTGCAGGCCGATTGGTCGGATGCCTTCGGTCAAACCAGTGATGGTGACGGCAAAATTGCTGTGGTGGAATACCCCAGCCCAAACATGGCCAAGCCGTACAGTGTCGGTCACTTGCGACCCGGCAATCAGGGTTGGGCGGTTAAACGCTTGCTCGAGACAACCGGTTGGAAGGTGATCACCGACGATCATTTGGGCGATTACGGCGCGCCATTTGGTATCTGGGTAACTGGTTTTTTGAAGTTTAGTAGTGATGCGGCTTTGGATAAAGACGGCGTTTACGAATTAGGCCGAGTTTATATACAGACCAAAAAAGCCCTAAAAGAAGAAAAAGAGCGTGGCGAGGATGATCTGGCTAGCCAGGTTCAAGATTGGTTAATCAAACTCGAAGCCAGTGACAGTCAGGCCAAAGCGTTTAGCGACAAGTTTAACAAGATATCGCTGGATCACATTCATAATGTCATGGCTCGCATGAAGATCTCGACCGATTACGAACTGGGCGAGGCCTTCTTTGCGCCTATGGGCAAAGATATCGTTGCCGAACTATTAAAAACCGGTGTAGCGATTAAAAACGATGACAATTCGATTATCGTACCTCTGGATGATTATGGCATCGAAGTGCCGCTGTTGGTCCAAAAGAGTAACGGCGCGGCGCTGTACGCCACGACCGACCTAGCTACGATATTATATCGAGAGCAAAACTGGCATCCTGACAAAGTGGTTTATTGTGTTGGCTCTGAACAACAATTTTATTTTACGCAGTTGTTCGCTATGGCCAAGAAGTTGGGCATTAAGACCGAATTATACCATCTGTGGTTTGGGTTTATCGATCAGCTAAACGAGGATGGCACTCGTGAAAAAATGAGTAGCCGTAAGGGTGTAGTCTTGATGGAAGAGTTGCTTGATCAGGCCGAGGCTAAGGCGCGCGAAGTAGTCAAGGACCGCAGCGTGTCAGATGAAGACCTCAAGAAAATTGCGCTTGGAGCAATCAAATTTAGCGACTTCGTAGCCGATCGCCGCACTAATATTTTGTTTAATTGGGATAGCATCTTTGCCTTGTCGGGTTTTAGTGGCCCATATATTCAGTATGCCGCCGTTCGAGTTAACAAAATCCTAAGCGACAATCCTATCCAGCCGGAACTAGCAGGTGAGTACGATTATGAGGCCGAAAAATCGCTAATTTTGAAATTGCTTGAGTACCCAGAAGTGGTTCGTTTGGCCGCCCGCGACCTCGAGCCACACAAAGTCGCCTCGTATTTGTATGAATTATCACGGGAGCTCAATCGTTACTACGAGCAAACTCCGGTTGCAACTGGCAGTGTCAGCCCGGTTCAAAAACAAGCTCGTTTGGGCCTGATGCAAAAGATCAGCTTTGTGCTAGCGAACGGGTTGAGCCTACTTGGCATCGAAGTCCCTGGCAGTATGTAATGCTATTATAGATTAAGTCACGTAAGAGAGAGATTATTGTGCCATATCCAAAGAAGCCCATCGCTGATAACAAAATTGCCGTCGAGCCGACCAGTATAACCAAACTAGGCCAGACTCATTTTCGGTCTTTTATCGATTTTATTCGTTCGCAGGGTGTGATTGGTTTGGCGGTTGGCTTGGTTTTGGGTGGGGCCGTAACGACATTGGTTAAATCGATGATCGACAATATCGTTATGCCGCCAATCGGTTTCTTGCTTGGATCGGGCCAGGGCCTAAAAGGTCTCAGCTGGACGATTGGCCAAACTATTGGCGGTAACGCAGCAGTTTTAAATTACGGGTTATTTTTGAATGATCTGATTAATTTTGTCGTTATTGCCCTGGTGGTTTATTTGATGGTTCGTTTATTAAAAGTTGAAAAGATCGAGAAGAAGTAATTATGACCAAAAAACTATCCAAAAAACACCAGACCGTATTTTATGGCTAGATCTCGAGATGACCGGTTTGGCCCCGGCTGACGATCTGATATTGGAAGTCGCGGCGATTGTGACTGACTGGAACTTTAAAGAGCTGGCAACCTACGAAGGTATAGTCAAAAACAAACCACTACTGATGAAACAGCGCTTTGCTACCAATATGCCGTTTTGGGAAGAGCACGACGATATTATGCAGCAATTGATTGGTCAAAACAAAAATGGCAAAACTTTGATGGTAATCGAAGACGAGCTTTTGGCCTTTTTGGACAAGAACTTCAAGGCAAGCGAGTTGGTTTTGCCAGCTGGCAATTCGATCCATATTGATCGTCGGTTTATTATCAACAAATGGCCGCGGTTTGACGCGCGTTTGAATTATCGAATGTTGGACGTTAGCGCATGGAAGGTGGTTTTTGCTGGCAAATTCAAGAAAAAGTTTACCAAAGCCGGCGTTCATCGGGCAATTGACGATATTCGGGGCAGTATCATGGAATTGCAGTATTATCTGACCAAAGTTAAAAAGTGATACAATTAAGCTACTGTGATAATCAACCGTAGTGGTCGTCATAACCTCTTGAGATTAATCTTATTATTCGTGGTCTTGGTTGGCCTAGTTGGCGTAGTCTGGTTTGGGTTTACGCTAATCCCGAAAACGATCAACTCCTCATCAACTGGCGTGGTGACTGTCCAAAAAACAGCACAGCCGGTCGCGGTTAGTTCTAATATCTTGTTCAGCGGCAATACCTACTGGGGTCGCTACATTAACGATTGGTCAATGGCTAGCCCACTTAAATACGCCTATCCGTTTTCCCGCCTGAACGAGTTTGATCGAAGTCGATATGACGCCTGGATATCGGGCTTGGAATGCCCAACGGTGGCAGGGGCCAGTCAAACTTCAGCCCAGGAAGACGCCACACTACAATTCAACTGTTCGCCCAACTATCTGTCCGAGGCCGCCAAGTGGTTTACGGCCTTCACGCTGGCCAACAATCACACCGACAATCAGGGCGAAGCCGGTTTTAGCGAAACCAAAACCCAATTAGACAAAAACGGTATTCAGTATTTTGGCCATTATGACCCACGGGTAGTCGATGATATCTGCGAGGTGATTGCTATGCCGGTTACGATCACGATGGACAACAACACGGCTACGCATGGCAAATTGCCGATGGCGATGTGTGGCTACGAAGCTGTCTTTAGGTTGCCGCTGCCCGAGGCGGTGGCCAAGATGCAAAAATACAGCCAATACATGCCGGTGATCGCCATGCCACATATGGGCACCGAATACAAATCGGCGCCCGATCAACTAAAGATCGATTTTTATCGTAGCTTGATCGACGGTGGGGCAGACATGATACTGGGTGACCACCCGCACTGGATTCAGTCCAGCGAAGCCTACAAAGGCCATTTGATTGTATATTCGATGGGCAATTTTATGTTCGATCAGCAAGACACATCCGAAGTAGTTCGCTCGGCGGCAATCAACGTCGTGCTTAGCAGTACCAATCAAGATTCGGTTCAATTAAAAAAGTGGCTGGCGATCGGTGATCAGTGCGGAGTGTTCAAAGACGCTTGCTTAGACCAAATAGTTGCTCAGGGCCTGACCAAACTAGACCTGGGCTATAAGTTCGGTGTTGTTGGGACTGACGACAGCGGCAAGATTACCAAACCAGCGACCACCAGTCAGCAAAATTCTATTTTGCAACGCTTAAATTGGCAAACAACAGTGAATAATTTGCAAGCACCGTACTCTAGTCTGTAGAATGGTATATATGACACACAAAGAACTCGAACAACATATCCTAAGTTTCCCGAATAGCTGGCTAGATTTTCCGTTTGGCGAAGGTATCTCGGTTTATAAAGTTGGACACAAAGAAACCGGCGGCGGCAAACTCTTTGCCATCATCGACGACAACAGCAAACCGTTAAGGGTTAGCCTTAAATGCGACCCATTGCTTTCTGAAAAGCTACGCGAGATCTACGAGACGGTTTTGCCAGGTTATCATCTGAACAAAAAACACTGGAACACAATTATTTGCACAGGTCAGGTGCCAGATGACGAGTTGAAAAGTTTGGTATCGATCAGCTACAACCTTGTCAGCGGCGAATAATTACAGATTGGCGGCGTTAAAGTCGGCAAATTGTTTTTGGATTGGGGTCAAGTTGGTCTCGGCATCACTGACGAAAGTTTTGGTTGTACCACTACTGTTTCCATTGATCTGTTGCAATAATCCCAGAACCTTATCGAGTTGATAAGCCATCTCGCTGGCGTAGGTTCGATCATAAACCGCATTCAAACGGGCGTCTTCGAGAGTCGACAGCATGCTGTCTAGGGATTCACTGGCGGTAACTTGCTTGTTGATCTTGGCGATCGTCAAGTTGTCTTTGGCCAGTACTGGTTCGATGTCGCGCAAAATATTGGTCAGCTGGCTTTTTAGGTTGCTGTTAACCGCCTTTAGAGCCGAGCTTTTGATTTTGGACGAGGCATCATTGGCCACACCAGCAGTAGCGGTCAGTCGGGCCGCCAAGCGTTCGGTGGGTTTGGTGCCACCAGACAAAATGCTGCCGACAATAGAAAACAAGATTAACAGGACAATCGCAATCAACCCAACCAAAATCAGCGGCTTTTGATTAAACAAGTCAAGTTTTTTGGTGTTTTTAGGCGCAATCTGGTTGAGATAATCCAGCGAAGCGATTGGTTGATTATTTGTCGGTGGCATACTGCTGCTATTTAAGCATAATCGACTAGAATATCAAAATATTGACATACGGGCTGATCTGTTTTGTTTTAAACAATAACAGAGGTATAATAATTGTATGCAAGATGCCAAAGAGGAAGTGCGAGCTCGGCTGAACATCGAGGACGTGATCGGTGATTATGTTCAATTAAAGCGTGTCGGCCGCAACTTTCGTGGCCTCAGTCCTTTTACGGGCGAAAAAACTCCCAGCTTTTATGTCAGCCCCGACAAACAGATTTGGCATGACTTTTCGTCCAACAAGGGTGGTGATGTTTTTAAATTTGTCATGGAAGTCGAGGGGATTGATTTTCGGGATAGTTTAGAGCATCTGGCGCGTAAAGCCGGCGTTGATCTGTCGGTTTATGACAAAAAAGGCGACCAAGAGATTGCCCAGCGCAAAAAACGACTACTAAAAGCCCACGACCTGGCGGCTAACTACTATCAGCAAAGCTTGATCAAAAACCAACATGCCTTGGAGTATGTTTTTGGCAAGAGGGCGCTAAGCAAGCAAATCGTGACTGACTTTCGAATTGGCTACGCGCCGACCAGCGGCGACGCTTTGGTTCAGTTTTTGACCAAAAAAGGTTTTACCAGCCAAGAGTTATCTCAAGCGGGCCTAGTTAATCGGTTTGGCGGCGATTTGTTTAGGGGTCGAATGATGGTGCCGCTGATGGATGGTGTCGGCCAAGTAATTGGCTTTACTGGGCGAATTATTATTGATGATGTTTCGGCGCCCAAATACCTAAACACTCCCCAAACGTTACTATACGACAAAGGGCGCCACGTTTTTGGCTTGTCTCAGGCCAAAGAAGCTATTCGCAACCTTGACTATGCCGTAATCGTCGAAGGCAACCTGGATGTCGTCAGCAGCCACCAAGCTGGCTTTTCGCAAGTAGTGGCCAGCGCCGGTACCGCCATGACCGAACACCACCTTCGGGCTTTGGTGCGCCTCAGTAATCATATTCGTTTGGCGTTTGATAGCGACAAGGCTGGCTTGGCGGCCACCGAAAGGGCGATCCCAATTGCCCAAAACGTTGGCGTTGATTTGTCTATCATCTCTTTACCGGGTGGTGCCAAGGACCCCGACGAATTAATCAAGCAAGACCCAAAGTTGTGGCAACAGGCCATTGATACGGCCGAGCCAGCGGTGGATTGGTTACTGGGTCAATACAGCCAGCGCGACGATTTAAACAGCGCCATCGGCAAACGTCAATTTACGTCGGCGGCTTTGCGGCTGATCGATATGTTGTCGGACTCGGTCGAAAGAGAACATTATTTGCAAAAGATCGCCCGACTGAGTGGTTCGTCACTTGATGCCTTGCAGCACAAACTTAGTGGTTTGCTGGACCAAACCACGGCCAAATCGTACAAAGCTGTTAAAACCACAGATACCGTTGCCAGCGACCCCGACTCGCACCAAGACAATTTGCTGGCGGTAGCCATGACCAACAGCGCGGCTCATCAATTGTTCCAAACGGTTGACGTCGACATCTTTAGTGGCGAAGAGCGTCAGGCGGTGGCCAAGTATTTGTCGCAAAGTGATGGCATGCCGATAAGAGACACCCCCCAGCAGTTGCAAAATTATGATATCTATGTAAAAATACTACTATTAAAGGCCGATGCACGGTACGCTGACTGGAACGAAACTGATCGTTACTCAGAAACAGCTCGTTTGCTCCGCCATGTTGTTAGCGAACACAAGAAAAAGCAAAAAGACATATTAACCGAACAATTACGAGCAGCCGAGGATCAAGGCGACGATAGTAGGGCCGACGAAATTCGCTCTCAACTCAACAAACTAATCAAGGAGATACAAAGTGGTCAAAGATACTAACCCAAGTGATGATGCTATTTTAACAACCGAGGTAGTCGATCCGATTGATGTTTTGGATATTCCACTCAGCAGCATTGATGGCCCAGCCCCAGACGAGCTATTGGACGAAGAAGAGATCGAAGACGACGAAGATACGCTTAATCGTGGCCAATATTTTGATGACGCCAGCGACGATAGCGTTCGTTTGTACTTACGCGAAATTGGCAAAATCCCGCTACTTAACTCCGAGGACGAATTAGCGCTAGCGCAGCGTGTGGTTGCCGGCGACAAAAAAGCCAAGGACAAAATGGCCGAGGCCAATATGCGTCTGGTTGTCTCGATTGCCAAGCGCTACAGCGGTCGCGGTTTGGACTTTTTGGACCTTATCCAAGAAGGAAACACTGGTTTGCTGCGAGCAGTTGAAAAGTTCGATCCCGAAAAAGGCTTCAAATTCTCGACTTACGCAACGTGGTGGATCCGCCAAGCCATTACACGTGCCATCGCCGACCAAGCACGTACGATTCGTATTCCAGTGCACATGGTTGAAACCATCAACAAATTACTTCGAACACAGCGCCGCATGACCCAAGAGCTTAACCGTGAACCAACCATCGAAGAATTGGCAGCCGAACTCGAGATGGAGCCATCAAAGGTGGAATATGTCATCAAAATCAAGCAAGACATTACTTCGCTCGACGCTGGTGTTGGCCGCGACGGTGAAGACGAAGACTCGGTCTTAGGCGACTTTATCGAGGACGGCGAGAGCGCCACCCCAGAAGAATCGGCTACTTCACAATTATTGCGCGAGCAAGTTCAGTCGGTCTTGTCGACCTTGTCGGACCGCGAACAAAAGATCGTCAAAATGCGTTTCGGTCTTGAAAACGGCAAAAGCCACACCCTAGAAGAGGTTGGCCGTGAATTTGCCGTCACCCGTGAGCGTATTCGTCAAATCGAGGCCAAAGCGCTTGCCAAACTACGCAAGCACAAAGACGCCAAAAAACTGCACGAGTATCTTAACTAGATCGCAAAGTCGATATCGACCAGCAATTTATCAATTTGGTGGTGCAATTGTTCTAGATCGCCGTCGTTAATAATATAATGATCGGCAATCGCAATTGGACCACCTTTTTCGAGGTTCTCGATTTCGGCCCAATCGCGCAAATCGGCTTCGGCCAGTGTCAGCGGTCGAACAGGACGGGTCAACAGGCGATGATGACGGAGTTTCTTGGGGGAGACAATTGCCACAACGGTCAATTCGCCCGGAAACTCGTGTTTTAAGACCTTATATTCGGTCCAGGTATATAGGCCATCAGCCACTATTCGGTGCTGTCCGGCATTAATCAGGTTGTGAATTTGACCAATAATTCGCTTGGCGACAAAATCTTTGCCTTCTTTTTGGCGCAAGGCTTCGCGGAAAGGTTTTTCGTTTTCTTGGGTGTGCTCTAGGCCAGCTTCGGTCATGGCATCCAAAACGACGCCGCCAAAATAAACTTTTGGGTAGCCCATATCGGTAACATAATCAACGGCCGAGCTTTTACCAACGCCAGCCAGGCCAACGAATGCAATAATTTTTACTTTATTTTCACTAATCATACCTTGATTGTACCAGATAGTTGGCTGGTATTGGGGTATACTAATAGTATATGACTAAGCGTTTGGCAGTAATTGATGGCAAGTCGGTGTTTTATCGTGGTTATTATGCGATGCCAAATTTGTCGCTGGCCGACGGCACGCCAACTGGCGGTGTATTCGGTTTTGCCTCTTTAGCGATCGAACTTATCAAAAAGCTCGAGCCCGATTACGTGGCGGTGGCCTGGGATAAGCGCGGGACCAATATTCGCAAACGCCGTTTGATTTATCCGCAGTACAAGGCCGGCCGCAAAAAAGCCCCGGATGATTTTTACGCTCAAATCCCGATTCTTTACGAGCTACTAGATGCCTTTGGTTGGCCACTGTACGAGATTGATGATTATGAGGCTGATGATATATTAGGTGCCTTTGCGCGCCAGGCCAGCGACAAGGGAATCGAGACTTGTTTGCTGACAAGCGATCTTGATGCCTTACAGCTGATCAGTCCGACGGTCAAAGTTTACGCCCTAAAGAACGGTTTATCGAATATTGAAGAATTTGATGTCGATTATTTTGAAACCAAATATGGTATAAAAGTTGACCAATTTTTGGACCTCAAATCGCTTAAAGGCGACTCGTCCGATAACCTGCCCGGGGTGCCCGGCATTGGCGAAAAAACCGCTATTCAGTTGTTGCAACAGTTCGGCACTTTGGATAATATTTATGACCATCTGGACGACATCAAACCGCCGCTAGCCAAAAAGCTAATTGCGGGCAAAGACCTAGCCTATATGAGTAAAGAAGTTGGTCGGATCTGGGTTGATGCGCCAGTCGAAATCGATTGGGCAGTGGCCGATATCAACGACATTGACCTCACTAAGGTGGCGGCAATTTTAAAACGCCTCGAGTTCTCGTCGTTAATTCGTCGCTTGCCAAAGCATATGCAGTTGCATCACACCGACGAAGTGGTTGGTGGCTTGGCGGTTGATCTAAAACCGCTTAGTCTGACGACCTGGCCAGATAATTTGGTGATTGAAGGCCCAGTGGTTGTTCGACTGATTGGTGACAATCTTGAGTTATCGACCGACCATACAACTTACTCGCAGTTGCCAGTCAGTCAATTGGACAATAGTTTTTGGCGAGCGCTTGAGCTAGCCGAGGTCATAACTTATGACGGCAAGCAACTGTATCATCAACTGGCCGACCAGGATATAAATGCAAAATTTAGCACCTTACACGACCTTAATCAGGCGGCTTTTTTGATCGATCCGCTGGTTCGTGATCGGTCTTTGGCAGGTCTGGTGGGCGGTGAATTAGCCGATGGTTCTGGCTCGCAAATTGCTGCCATCTGGCAGATTTATGACCAGCAGATCGCGGCTTTTAATGCTAATCCAAAACTAGCCAAAATTGCCCGGCAGTTTGATTTTCCATTGATATATATTTTGTTCAACATGGAGCGTAAAGGCGTCAAGGTTGATACCGATATCTTGGCGACGATGAGTCAGAAATTGGGTGATGAATACAATCAGATTGAGTCACAAATTTATACAATGGTTGGTTACGAATTTAATATTGCCAGCCCAGCGCAATTATCCGAGGTTTTATTCACCAAGTTACAATTGCCGATTTTTGGTATTAAAAAAGGTAAAACCGGCTATAGTACTGGCCAAAAAGAGCTCGACAAACTGCGCGGGCAACATCCGATTATTGAATTAATCGAACGCAGTCGCGAACTAGCCAAGCTCAAAAACACTTATATCGACACTTTGCCAAAGTTAATCGACCAGCAGGGCAGGCTGCATACAACATTTAACCAAGACGTCGCCAGTACCGGACGACTCAGCAGCACCAACCCAAACCTGCAAAACATCCCAGTTCGCACCGATCTGGGTCGCCAAATTCGTAGCGCTTTTGTACCAGACCAGGGCAAGGTTTTTGTCAGCGCCGATTATTCTCAATTTGAATTGCGCTTGGCTGCGGTTATGGCCGGCGACCAGCAAATGATTGATGACTTTAACGGTGACGTCGATATCCATACCAAAACCGCCAGTGAAGTTTACGGCATACCGATGGATCAGGTGACTAAAAATCAACGTCGTGACGCCAAGGTGATTAACTTTGGTGTTTTGTATGGCATGAGCCCCCATGGCCTCAGCGTGGCGACTGGTATGACGATGATCGAGGCCAAAACGTTTATTGATCGCTATTTTGAACTACGAGCTCCGATCAGACGGTTTATCGACAAGACTTTGGTTGATGCACGGACTAATGGCTATGTTGAGACTTATTTTGGCCGTCGACGACCAACGCCCGATATTCACAGCAGTAACTTTATGGTTCGAACCGGCGCCGAAAGGGCAGCGGCCAATATGCCAATTCAGGGCACCGAGGCTGATCTGATGAAGCTGGCCATGATCGAGGTTGATTCCAAGTTGAATGGTTTGGGCGAGCAAATCTTGCAAATTCACGACAGCATTTTGATCGAAGCGCCGCGACGAACAGCAGCACGAGGCATAGGACTACGATAAACGGCATGTGATCTCCTTTTCAAACTGCCGGAATC
>CAIOSL010000050.1 GCA_903861015.1 uncultured bacterium | reverse complement strand
CGCTCCCTCGCCAGCAAGCTAAGCTAACCGCTTATCTAGACTTTTACAACCAAAAGCGCGTACACTTAGGCTTGCAGATGCGAGTGCCGGTCAGCATGTTGCAGAGGTCTTGAGTTTTATACGATCGAAAGTGCCACGTAGTGATATACCGATAAAACAAAAAACTCCCCTGTTGCCAAGGGAGTTTTTTGTATATTAACGCTTTGAGAATTGCTCTCGTTTGCGAGCTGATCGCAAACCGTATTTCTTGCGTTCTTTTTCGCGAGAATCGCGTTTCAAGAACTCGGCTTTTTTAAGAACCGTACGTAGATCGCTAAATCCAGTAGTGATAGCTTTGGCGATTGCTAGTTTAATAGCATCGACTTGGCCAGCAACACCGCCGCCTTTGACAAGCACGTTGATATCAAAATCTTTTTGCTTGCTAACCAAAGCTAGTGGGTCAGTTAATTCAGCCATTTGGGTCTTGTTGGCGTTTAGGTATTCAAGTGCAGGCTTGTCATTAATAGTGATTTTGCCTTTACCTGGGTACAATCGCACCGATGCGGTTGCACTTTTGCGTCGTCCTAGGCCGTAAAGATATTTTGCTTCGCTCATGATTACTTAACCTCTACTTTCTCTGGCTGTTGTGCGGTATGAGCATGAGTGTCGCCTGCAAAAATATGTAGACGCTTCATACGACCAGCGGTTAGCTTGTTGACAGGGATCATACCCTTAACAGCTATCTCGATGATGCGCTCTGGGTATTTAACCCGCATTTCGCCCAAGTTAGCCTCGGTAATACCGCCTGGAAAACCAGAGTGTCGGTAGTACTTTTTAGCTACTTCTTTGTCGCCTGTAACTACAACGTTTTTGGCGTTAATAACAACAACGTAGTCGCCGTTATCGACGTGTGCGGTGTAGGTTGGCTTGTATTTGCCGATTAGGTGTTTTGCGATGGTTGTCGCAACACGGCCTAATGACGCTGATGATGCATCAACCAAAATCCAGCGACGATTAATGTCGACAGGTTTTTGTGAATAGGTCTTGGCATTAACCATTACGCTTTAACCTCCTGCTCTATTTCTTTAATCTCATCAACAAACTCGATTATTGCCATCTGGGTGCCGTCACCAACACGCAGGTCAGTTCTGACAACGCGAACGTGTCCACTGGTACGACCGGCTAGTTGTGGCGCAATAACATCGACTAGCCTAAATGCGGCTGCTTCGGTGCTGAGGCCGGCAATAACGCGGCGGCGGTTGCTTAGATCACCTTTTTTGGCTTTGGTGATGAGTTTTTCAATATAACGAACTACTTCTTTGGCCTTAGGCAATGTTGTTTCAACTTTGCCGTTAATAACCAAGCTTGTTGCCAAGCCTTTTAACAATGCGCGTCGTTGATCGCGTTCGCGACCAAACTTGCGTCCTATATATCCATGTCTATGCATAATTTAAAGTTCCAACTCTGCCAACTTTTCTTTGACTTCGTCTAACGCCTTGGTACCGAAACCTTTTAGTTCACGCAGATCTTGTTCACTTAGAGTGACAAGGTCGTGGACTGTTCGGATATCGTTATTGATTAGGGCGTTAGCGGTGCGGGCGGTAAGGTTTAGTTCTTCGATTGGAGTGTTTAGCTCGTTTCGTTCACCATCTTTGTTTTGTCCCAAAGCCGGTGCTGATTCAACTGTTGTTGATCCAGCCAGAACGGTGTATTGGTTAACCAAGATTGCAGCGGCTTCTTCGAAAGCTTCGCGTGGGGTCAATGAACCATCAGTCTCGACAGTTAGTAGCAACTTATCAAGATTTGTTTCTTGGCCAACACGTGTACCTTCAACTTTGTAGCGGACGCGCAATACTGGACTAAAGATGGCATCCACGGCGATCATATCGCTGTGTAGGCGCTTTGCGCTTGATTCTTCGATGGTTTGGTAGCCACGGCCAGATTCAGCAACTAGATCGATAACCAATGATTTCTTTGGCTCGTCGATTGTGCAGATGATCTGGTTAGGATTGATAACCTCGACATTGGCGTTGGTCTTGATATCACCAGCAATGACGATGCCAGCACCGGTTTTTTCAAGACGTAGTTCAACTGGCTCGTCACCATGAACTTTCAGGCGAATGTTTTTGATGTTGAGCATGATATCAACAACATCTTCTTTGACGCCGGCAACAGTCGTAAATTCGTGGGTTGCACCCTCGATACGAAAGGCTACGACAGCGCCACCTTCGATGCTAGAGAGTAATACGCGGCGCAAACTATTGCCGAGAGTATTACCGTAACCAGCGTGCAAAGGTTCGATATTGAAAGTTGCGCTGGTTGCGCTGTGCTCTTCGATACTAGCTAGTGCTGGGTTGTAAATAACTTTTGTCATCTTAGTAGGCTCCTTACCCTTTAACGTGAGTAATACTCAACGATTAGCTGTTCTTTGATATCTGCTTCGGCTTCGTCACGTTTTGGCAAACCAGTTACCGAAATGGTTAGCTTTTTGCTGTCGCTTTTAATCCAACTTAGTGGTTGTTGAGATGTATTACCAACAACTTCTTCGATTTGGCTAAAGTAACCTGATTTGGTGCTCTTTGGGCGAACGACAATTTCGTCACCGGCGCTCAAACGGATTGACGGAATGTCAACTCGGCGGCCGTTTAACATAAAGTGCCCGTGGCTGACCAATTGGCGAGCAGCACGGCGGCTAGTTGCAAAACCAGCGCGGTAAACAGCATTGTCCAAACGGCGTTCCAAAAGTTGCAGTAAGGTTTCGCCTGGCAATAAGCCATTCTTACCACTCATGCGGCTAGCTTCCAAAATCAACCTTGCAAATTGCTTTTCAAGCAGACCGTAAGTACGGCGTACTTTTTGCTTTTCGCGAAGTTGTGTTAGATACAAGCTTGGTTTAGTTGGACGACCATTGGCGTGCTGACCTGGAATACCAGTTTTGTGCGCCATGACCTTGTGTGCCTTAGGATGAAGAGCGTACCCTTCACGTCGGCTTTGTTTAACAATAGGAGAAATATCTCGTGCCATTGCTTATGCCCTTCTCGCTTTGCGCGGACGGACGCCACCGTGTGGTATCCCTGTTACGTCCTGAATGCTGTCGACTGTTATATTGTATGCGCCCATTGCACGGATAGCAGCATCGCGGCCTAGACCAACGCCTTTTACGAAAACGTCAACTGATGCAGCGCCAAATTGGCTTTTTGCGATTTCAGCGACTTTTTCAGCAGCGATCTGTGAAGCGTATGCCGTACCTTTTTTGCTACCGCGAAAACCGGCAGCGCCAGCACTTGATGTAGTAAGGACGTTACCTTTTTTGTCGGTAAAAGTTACGATTGTATTATTAAATGTAGCTTGAACATGCAGCTGACCAGCTGGAACTGATCGGCGTTGTTTCTTACGAGAGACTGTCTTTTGTGATGATGTAATATCTTCTGCCATAATCTAGTTCCTTTCCTATGTCTTAGACGCTGCTTTCTTTTGTGTACCACCCACTGCGACGCCTTTACCCTTACGAGTTTTAGCGTTAGTGCGGGTACGTTGACCGCGTACTGGAAGTCCGTCTTTGTGCCTGATGCCACGGTAAGAACTGATTTCCTCCAAACGCTTAATATTGTTTTTTACCAAGCGCTGTAGGTCGCCCTCGACGGTATAATTGGTGTCAATTATATCGCGAATACGTTGTTCTTCAGCCTCGGTGAGATCTTTCACCCGAGTGGTCGGCTCAACTTTAGCCGCCGCAAGGATGCTACCAGCAAATTTTGGACCGATGCCGTAAATATACGTCAAAGCGATCTGAATTTGCTTTTCTGATGGGATCGTAACCCCAGCAATTCGAGCCATGCTTAACCCTGCCTTTGCTTATTCTTAGGTTGTTTCTTGTTAATGATCCTAAGCACACCCTTACGGCGTACTAACTGGTCATCAGGACTAATTTTTTTGACACTTGCACGAACCTTCATTAGCGTTCAAAACTCCTGCTACTTTATGGTTAATCCTTTAAACGGAAAGTGATTCTACCCTTACTTAGGTCGTAAGGCGTCAACTCGACTTCCACGTTATCACCTGGCACAAGTCGGATATAATGCTTGCGCATTTTACCTGAAATGTGGGCGATGATACTATGACCGTTCTCTAGTTCGACCTTAAATTGAGTATTAGGCAGTGATTCCACTACCTTCCCCTGCAACTTAATTACTTCCTTTTGATTAGCCATAGATTACAATAACCAATTATACACCAAAGATATAGTAACGTAAAGAGATAAAATAGATGAAGTTAGCGCCACGGGCGTTCCTTCTTTTGCTTAATAACCTAATTATATTAAAGTAAAAGCTAGATGTCAATTGCTCGACATCTAGCCTGTTGTCGGTGCATTATAAGTCTATTTGTAGTCGTCGTAGGTCACCATTAGGGCGCGAGAGTTGATTTGGCGCAAGGACTCTAATGCCACCGAGACAACGATTAGCAACCCGGTACCACCGATTGATAACTTGCTGCCAGTAATACCAGCGACCGAGTACATTAGGTATTCGCCAATGAATGGCAGGACGGCGATCAATCCAAGAGTTAACGAGCCAAATAGTGTCAATCGGTTGACTGTGCGATTGAGGTATTTCTCGGTTTGGATGCCGGGGCGTACACCTTCGATAAAGCCACCTTGTTTTTGAAGATTCTCGGATATCTCGCTCGAGTTAAAGATGATGCCCGTATAAAAATATGTAAAGGCAATCACCAGCACAAAGTAAGCGGCTGGATATATAAATGCTTGCAAGGTCGATCCAGTGAATTGGCCTTGGCTGGGCGCCTGGAACCACAGAATCAAGTTGTTGGCTAGGTCAAGGTACGAAGCGTTGCCGGTAGCCTTGAGGATCTGGCCGATAAAGGCTGGTAGCGACAGAAAGGCCACCGCAAAGATGATCGGGATAACATTGGCGCCAATTAATTTGACAGGCAAAATACTCTTGATACCACCATAACTGCTGTTGCCCTGAACGCGCTTGGCATAATTAATGGTGATGATCCGCTGTGCTTCGTTGATTTTGACCAGCAGGTACAAAATAGCTAGTGAGACTAGGGCTAGCACCACCGCCACCCAGAATGACAAAGGGTTTACCGGTAGCGTAAACCAGCCAAAGACACTCAGAGAACCGGTCGAGGTGTCCATCAGTGAGTTGACGATTGTTGACAGCGTTTGCGGCAATTGACTGACGATACCAGCAAAAATGACCAAGCTGATACCGTTGCCGATACCTTGTTCGGTGATTAACTCGCCCATCCACATCAACAAGATCGAACCGGCGCTCATGGCCAGGACGGCGACAATCCAGCCGGTCAATGTAGTATCGGATAAGGTCGTAGTGTTACCGGTCAGAACGGTTTGGCGCAAGATATAAATAAAAGCAATCGATTGAATAACTGCCAGTGGAACACTGATGATCCGCGTCCATTGGTTGATCTTGCGGCGGCCTGATTCGCCGTCTTTGTGAAGTTCTTCGAGTTTTGGAATAGCCTTAGTCAGCAATTGAGTGATAATCGAGGCGGTAATAAAGGGGCTCATACCGACCAGTACGATAGAGAAACTAGTCAGGGCGCCACCAGATAGCAAGTTCAAAAAACCACCAAAGTCAGAGCTGTTGATTACACTACTGAGGACCTCTTTGAGTTGAGATGGTTCGGCCAGTGGTACTGGTACGTGCGCCAAGAAACGATAAATGACAATAATACCGAGCAGGATCAAAACTCGTTTGAGCATGTCGCGGTTTTTTAATGACTTAAAGATTATTTTCCAATTCATCTAGTTGTCTACCCTCTCTTGAATTTGACTGTCCGATACTTATTGTTACTCCGCAGGGTGTTGATCGATAATGATAACACCCTGGGAAGTGCAACAAGAGTTATTAAGCTTCTTGTTTTTGGCTCTTCTTTAATGGTACCACAGTTTTAGCAAAACTTCCACCGGCTTTTACGACGGCTTCTTTGACGCTTTTACTTGCAGCGGCCACGCGTAGGTCAACTGTTTCGGTCAATTCACCACGAGCAATGATTTTGACGGTTTGGTATGGCGATGCAATATAGCCAGCCTCAAACAGTGCAAAGTTGTCGACAGTCTTGCCCTTGAAGGCGTTTAGGTGGTCAAGGTAAACAACCTGAGCGGCTGCCTTGAGTGACTTAAAGCCTTTCGATTTTGGCACCGACTTAGCGATTGAGCGTGAGCCACCGGCAAACATTGGGCGTAATTTTTTGCCTGAACGAGCCTTTTGACCCTTCGTACCACGACCGGCGGTTTTACCCTGACCAGCAGCAATACCACGGCCCAAGCGCCTGATCTCTTTATTTGCGGTGACTTGGAGTTCGTTATACTTTGTCATTACTTTGTCTCCCCTTCGACAGCCTTTTTAGCGGTTGTCTTGGTTGAGTTATTTAACCATTCACTTTTTGGAACCAATGTTCGCAAAGCTTCAACGGTTGCGTAAGCAATGTTAACTTTGTTAGTTGATCCAAGTGACTTGGAAATTAGGTTGGTGATACCAGTTACTGATATGACCGATCGCACGACGCCACCGGCAATAATACCAGTACCAGGAGCTGCTGGGCGCAAAAGCACCTGAGCACCCGACAAGCGAACTTCGGTATCGTGAGGGATTGTGCCGTTGTCGATAGCGATTGTGATCATCTGCTTTTTAGCAACGTTGGTCGCTTTAGCGATCGCCGCCTGAACGTCAGCACCCTTGGCTACACCGATACCAACTTTGTTCTTACTGTCGCCAACTACGACGAGAGCTTTAAAGCGGAAACGGCGGCCACCTTTAACGACGCGAGAAACGCGGTCGATATTGATAACAACCTCTTCAAATTGCTTTGGTTCAGCTGGTAATCGGTCGCGACGGCCACTTTGACGGGGAGCGCGTGATTCGTTTGAATTGCTTGTTTTAGTCTCGGCCATATTAAAACTCCAAACCTTCCTTGCGTGCTGCATCTGCCAGTGAGCTTAATCGTCCGGCGTACAAACGACCGTTACGATCAAACACTACAGAGTTAATCTTTGCTTTTTTAGCTTTTTTAGCAATATCGGCGCCGACAAAGGCGGCTTGTTCGGTCAACGAACCGGTTTGCTTGGTGCCGACAGTCGTGCTTGATACTAATGTCGTTTGTTTGACGTCATCAATGATCTGGGCGCTAACGTGTTTGTTGCTGATCGATACGCTTAGGCGTGGACGAGTTTCGGTACCAGATACTCTTGATCGGATACGATTCTTGCGCAAACTCAGATTTAGTAGTTTTTTAGTCAGATTAGACATATTACTTACCAGCCTTTCCAGCCTTATGACGTAGAACCTCATCGGCGTATTTAATACCCTTGCCCTTGTAAGGTTCAGGTTTTTTAATAGCACGGATTTCGGCAGCGGTTTGACCGACAGCTTGCTTATCAATGCCAGAAACAGTAATGGTCATTTTTTCAACTAGCAAAGAAATACCTTCTTTGGCAGCGTATGTAACAGGGTGTGAAAACCCTAGTGACATTTCGATTGATTTGCCACCGCCGTTAATGCGATAACCAACACCGTTAACCTCTAGTTTTTTCTCGTAACCCTTGGTAACACCTACAACGGCATTGTTTAGGAGTGCGCGTTGCAAACCATGTTGTGATTTTGCAATAAACTCATCGTTCTTGCGTGTAACGATTGCTTGTGTACCTTCAAGTGATACAGTCACATCGCTCAGGTGAGGCACCGTCAGTTGACCCTTAGGCCCCTTAACAGTAACAACATCTGTATCGATCGTGATTGTCACACCGGCTGGCACGTCAATTGGTAGTTTTCCGATTCGACTCATATTTTATCTCCTTTTTAATATACCTTTAGTAGCAACTCACCACCAAGTCGCTCTTTGACTGCTGCGTGGCCCGACAAAACACCTTTGCTGGTGCTGACCAGTACCATACCGCGGCCGTTCTTGATCCTTGGGATCTCGCCAGCACCAACGTATACGCGGCGGCCTGGCTTTGATAGACGGGTGATCTCGGTGATATTTGCGTTCTCGCCCGGTTGATTAATGGTGATAACCATAATATCTCGTGGCTTGGCGCTCTCTACCTTTACATCACTTAGGTAGTGGGCTTTTTTGAGCTCTTTAGCGATAGTTAATTTTAACTTGCTTGATGGAACTCGGATTTCGTTCTTGCCAACCATAACGGCGTTACGGATGCGTGTTAGTAGGTCGGCGATTGGATCTGTTGATTGTAATGACATATGTAATTCCTTTCCTACCAACTACTCTTTGTTATACCGGGAATTTCGCCTTTTGAAGCTTTTTCACGGAAGTTAATACGGTTCAAACCAAATCGGCGCATGTAAGCACGTGGACGACCATGTAGGACGTCGCGGTTCTTCCAGCGGGTTGGTGAGCTGTTGCGTGGCAAACTTGCCAAACCTTCTTGATCACCAAGCTCTTTTAGTTCGGCGCGCTTAGCGGCATACTTCAAAATCATTGACTTGCGTTTTTCGTCGCGAGCGACTGCTGATTTCTTAGCCATTATCGTTTGCCTCCTTGTTTTTCAAATGGTATACCGAACTTTTCAAGTAGGGCGCGGCTGTATTGCTCGCTGCCGCCAGAGATTACAAAAGTAACCTGCAAACCGTGAATAACTTGTGTTTCTTCAAAGGTTAGCTCTTGAAAAATTGATTGATCGGTAATGCCCAAGTTGTAATTGCCAGACTTGTCAAAAGCCTTGGCGCTAACACCGTGAAAGTCGCGGACACGTGGCAACGAAATGTTAACCAAGCGATCCAAAAACTCGTACATTCGACCGCCACGCAATGTGACGCTGATACCAACGCGGTTCAAACCAGCGCGAATCTTGAATGTAGCGATCGACTTTTTAGCCATGCGATCAACTGGTGCTTGACCAGTGATTTTGGTAATAGTATTTTTGACGACTTCATAATGACGTTTGTCGTCTTTGTTCTTGCCTATTCCTACGCTGACTACAATTTTTTCGATCTTTGGAACTTGGTGTACGTTCTTTAGATTTAGTTCGGCTTGCAGTTCCTTAACCAATTTGTCTTGGTATATGGCTTTCAGGCGAGGAGTCGTCATTGGCTTTTTAGCTGTAACTGTTTTAGCCATTACTTGATCTCCTTATTCTTATTTTGACGAGCAACACGGGTGGTTGCACCATCGGCGTTCTTGACTAGGCCAACTCGACTAGTTGCGCCAGTTTTTTCATCAACGACCAACGCAACCTTGTGGATTGATGTTGGAACGTGGATCTCTTTTTTGCCACCACGTGGGTTCAGTTGACTTGGTTTGACCATACGATGAATATGACCAACACCTTCGATGACAACTGTGCGCTTTTTAGCTAGAACCTGCAAAACTTTGCCGGTAACGCCTTTGTTTGCGCCGCTGATGATCTTAACTGTATCACCCTTAATAATTCGTTTGATAGCAGTCATGATTATAGTACCTCCGGAGCTAAGCTGATGATCTTTGCGTAACCCATGTCACGTAGCTCACGTGGTACGGGTCCAAAGACACGGGTGCCACGCATTGACTTGTCGTCTGCAATGATAACTGCAGCGTTGTCGTCAAATGTAATGGTTGAGCCATCTTTGCGTTGGATAGTATCGCGGGTTCGAACGACAACAGCCTTGACGACTGATTTTCGTTTGACAACACCGGTAGCCGAAGCTTCTTTGACACTGGCAACAATAACGTCACCAACACCAGCATAACGGCGTCCGGTACCACCAAGAACACGGATGCAAAGGATTTCTTTAGCACCAGAGTTATCAGCGACTTTTAGACGGGATTCTTGTTGTATCATATTATGCCTCTACCACCGTCACATCTTCTTTTAGTTCGATCGAACCATGTGACTTCTCGACGATAGCGTCAAGTTTGTAAGTTTTTCGTTTTGAAATTGGACGGGTCTCTAAAATAGTGACTTTGTCGCCCTTCTTTGCAATGTTATCCTCGTCGTGTGCTGCGTACTTGCGGCTAACAGTATACTGCTTACCATAAATAGGATGCGTTTCACGACTAGTAACAGTGACGGTAATGGTTTTGTCCGCTACGTCCGACGTAACGATACCGGTCAATGTCTTGGCCATATTACTTATTCTCCTTTTGCTCGGCGATCTGGGCTGCTCGGATGGCAGTCTGTAGTCGAGCGATTTCTTTACGTGTAACTGTAATAACACGAGGGTTGGTGAGTTCACCTAGCTTGTGTCCGCGTTTTGCTTCGATCAAGGCTTGCTTTTTGACGGCAAGTTCCTGGGTTAGCTGATCAATGGTTTTGATTTCGGTCGCTTTAGTAGCCATTAGATCTGCTCCTTCATGACAAACTTTGTTTTGACTGGAAGTTTGTGTGAGGCTAGGCGCATCGCTTCGCGTGCGGTTGTCTCGGGCACACCCTTTAGTTCAAACAAAATCGTACCAGTTTTTACTTTGGCGACAAAGAACTCTGGGTTACCTTTACCGCTACCCATCTTGACATCCTGAGGCTTGCGGGTCACTGGGATGTGTGGGAAGATACGAATCCAGATTTTACCAGCACGATCCATGTGATTGGATATAGCCTGACGAGCTGATTCGATCTGACGACCGGTAATGCGCTCGTTCTCTAGAGATTGCAGGGCGTAATCGCCAAAAGCGATATACTGACCGCGACTTGCGACGCCAGTATTAGTACCTTTGCGTACTTTTCGATATTTAGTTTTCTTTGGTAATAACATAATCTAGATCCTTTCGCCCTTATACACCCAAACCTTAACACCGATAATACCGGCAGGTGTTTGAGCGCGTGCGCCTGAGTAATCAATATCAGCACGCAGCGTATGTAGCGGCACCGAACCTTCGATTAGTTTCTCGCGGCGAGCCATTTCAGCGTTGTTCAAGCGGCCTGCCACTTGGATACGAACACCTTTGGCACCGGCGGCCATTGTATTTTGTGCTGCCATCTTAATTGCGCGGCGGAAGTTGACGCGTCGTTCTAGTTGACGAGCAATATTCTCGGCAATTAGTTTAGCAGCTAGTTCTGGGCGCTTTACCTCTTCGATATTCAAGCGAACTGGTAGGCTAGCAATCTTCTCGATCATAGATTTAAGTTCGGTAACACCGGCACCACCACGACCAATCACAACACCAGCTTTTGCTGTATGGATAGTAATAGTGATTAGGTTGGCTGAACGTTCAATCTCGATACGGTTGATTGTTGGACGACTCTCAAAACGCTTTTCGATCAAATCGCGAATGCGAATATCTTCGGCAAGCCATTTTGCAAAATCCTTCTTGTTAGCAAACCAGCGTGAATCCCAGTTCTTGTGAACTTGAAGACGGAAGCTAATTGGGTTGACTTTTTGTCCCATTACTTGCTCTCCTTGCTGTCAGTAGTTGTTTCTACTGGTTTCTTCTTTGGTTTAACATCGCCAGTAACTTCAACCAAAATGTTTGAAGCTTTTTTCTCAAATGGTAATGCGCGGCCGCGGCTAGCAGGAATGTAGCGTTTTAGACGGGTACCAGTTGTGACCGAAATAGTCGAGATAACTAGTGTTTTGCCGTCCAAACCGTGGTTGTTAATAGCGTTAGCTTTTGCGCTCTCGACAGCGTCGATAACTGGTTTTGCTGCACGTTTTGGAACGTGGTTCAAAATAACCAATGCATCAGCAACGCTGCGTTTGCGGATTAGGCTGGCAACCAATGACACTTTGCGTGGCGCTTGGTCGACATTTTTGATGTAGGCACGAACTGTATTATTCATGATTAAGCCTTTTTATCCTTTCCGCCGCTACCACCGTGCTTGCGGAACTTACGGGTTGGGCTGAACTCACCAAGTTTGTGTCCTACCATGTTTTCGGACAATAGTACTGGCACATGAACTTTGCCGTTATGAACGGCGATGGTTCGGCCAACCATTTCAGGACTGATAGTACTTGCACGAGCCCACGTTTTTATAATAGTACGATCGTCTGGGCCAAGCGCCGCCACTTTTTTGGCGAGCTTGAAGTCAACGAATGGTCCTTTTTTAAGTGAACGACTCATATTTACTTCTTCCTCTTCGCATCATGGCGACTCTTAATGATCATTTGACTCACATCTTTACGACGGCGAGTACGATATCCAAGGGCCAATTGACCCCATGGAGTACGTGGTGTTTTACCAGTACCGTGTCGGCCACCGTCACCACCACCGTGTGGGTGATCTACGGCATTCATCACAACTCCACGAACACCAGGTCGAATACTCTTGCGGCGATTACGTCCGGCCGAGCCAATCTTGACGTTCTGGTGCTGGATGTTACCAACCATACCAATTGCGGCAGTTGCCTCTTGGCGGAAGCGACGAACTTCGCCTGAAGGCATACGAACCTGAACATAGTCACCTTCTTTTGCCATCAACTGAGCAGTTACGCCGGCTGAACGAACAAGTTGTGCGCCTTTGCCTGGGTGAAGCTCGATAGCATAGATTTGGGTACCAACTGGGATGTTAGAAAACGGCAGACGGTTGCTGGCTTCAACAGGGGCATCAGCGCCACTTTTGATAACCTTGCCCTTGACCATTGCAGTGTCGGCCAGAACGTAATGATAAAGACCATCTTGATCTTTGATACGAGCAACGCGAGCACTACGGTTTGGATCGTATTCGATTTCTTCGATTACAGCGGTTGTACCAGCTGGCAAATTGTGGTTGACCAAGCGGTAATGTCGTTTAACACCACCACCTCGGTGACGAACCGTAATGCGACCAGTGTTGTTACGGCCGGCATTTTGCTTTTTGCTCTTGATCAAGCTTTTTAGCGGCTTACGAGTTGTAATTTCGCTTAAATCTTGCGTGGTCATACCACGACGAGCTGGAGTAGTTGGATTGTATTGCTTAATCGGCATTACTTCTTCTCCTTTGCGGTTTTAGCTTCGGTCTCGGCAGCTGCAGCTTCATCAAATACTTTGATGCTATTGCCTTCAGCCAAGGTGACGTAAGCTTTCTTGGAATCTTTGTGAGTGGTCGAGCCCGGTTGAGCGCGTTTGCCCCTTGAGAAGCGAATGGCTTTACCAGTTTGAACCAAAGTTTTGACTCCGGTTGTCTTAACATTATATTGTGATTCGATAGCAGCGACAATTTCTTGTTTGTTGGCGCTAGCTGGCACATCAAATACGTAAATATTCTTTTTTGACTGTGCGTAAGCTTTTTCGGTTGTACGAGGGAAGACGCTAATATGAGTTGTCATATTATTTCTCCTCCTTGGTTAGCCATTTAGTGATGACGTCAACAGCGGCCTTTGAAAGCACGATTTTGTCAGCGTTCAAGATATGGTAAACACTCAGGTAGTTAGCACGAACCAATAGTACGTTCTGTAGGTTATTGGTCGAGCGTAGCAATTCTGGTGTTTTCTCGTCAACAACCATTAATATGCGTCGTTCTAGCTTGTTATCAACCAAGAATTTAGCAGTATCAGCGGTTTTGCCAGTTGGCTTAAACTCTAGTACTACGATCTTGTCGGCTTTGTTAGCTAGTGACAAGGCCTGACGAAGAGCCACGCGCTTGCTGGTAGTTGTAATAGTTTTGGTGTAATTTTCGTTACCGCGAGGTCCAAAGACAACGCCACCGCCGCGCCAGATTGGGTTACGTGATGAACCAAATCGTGCACGACCAGTACCTTTTTGCTTCCATGGCTTTTTACCACCACCGCTAACTTCACCGCGTTGCAAAGTGGTTGCACTTGCCTGACGTGAGTTTGCTAGGTAGCTATCATAAGCCAATTTTAGCAATTCGTGATTTTTAACGTCTACTGCAAAAATATCATCTGGTAATACATTTGCTACAGCCGTTTTTTTAGTAGTTGTAGCCATTATGCTTTCCCTCCGATAATTATCAGGCCTTTTTTAGGACCTGGTACAGCACCGCGAAGACCAATCAAATTGTTCTCAAGGTCGATGT
>CAIOSL010000049.1 GCA_903861015.1 uncultured bacterium | reverse complement strand
TGCTTTTACGGGTGCGATCTGGGATACAACTGGCCTAGCTAGCGGTGATTATACTATCCGCGTCGAGGCGACTGATACGGCGGGTAATATTGGTAGTCAGGAGATAACCCTGTCGATTGATAATACGGCGCCAATAATCAATTATTCGACATCTAATGTTAGTGGTAATATTTATACGCCGACTCTGACGGTTGACGGTTACAAGAGTTTTAGCTGGCAAGGTGCTGCGGCTAATCCTTTGGGTGCAACCTTTGACGGCACCTTACTGGAGCCGGCTTTCAAAGTTATTAACAGTGGCAAATATAAATTTACACTAATCGCGGCTGATGAGTTCGGCAATCAAAACAGCTTCGATTACGCGTTTGATTACCAAGCACCGGTGGTTCCTGTAGCAAAGTCGACCACGACGGTCACACCAACAACCAGTGAAGTCGATGCAACTCCAGCGGTTTTGGGTGACCAGACCAGTCAACCTGCTGCGACCGCGGATCAGACCGGTAACAACCAAGATAATCCAGCCGTAGCCGGCGCTAGCGATAGCAAAACCGACTCGACTTGGCGAATTTTGGGCTTGGCGTGGTATTGGTGGATTCTGATTATTAGCGGTGTTGGTTCGGTTTGGTGGGTTTTGGGTATACCAGAAGACATCGATAAATAGATCGTTAGCCTAACGTAAAACAGCGAGCCTGGACCTGGGGCTCGCTTTTTTAATGCCTATGTTTTATATTAGTAGTATCGTGAAAGCCAAAACAAACAAAAAGCCAAAAACGATTCAATTGTCGATCAAGCGATTGCGCCATCATATCAAGATGACGTTTGTGCCACATCACAAAAACAATTATCGACCGCACTTGATTCGTAGTTATGGTTTGGTGATTGTTGCCGTTTTGGTGATTGGCTTGCAACTGGCCTATAACGGGTTGACGACCGGTAGTGTTTTGGGGCGCGAGGCAGATATAACTATAAACGGCCTGTTGGACCAGACTAACCGCGAAAGATATTTGGCCGATCAGGTCGATCTGAGATTGAATGACAAGCTTAACCGTGCGGCATATTTGAAGGCCCAGGATATGTTTGCCAAGCAATACTGGTCGCATACGTCGCCTGACGGAACGGAGCCGTGGAAGTGGTTCGGTGATGTTGACTATAACTACAACGAGGCCGGTGAGAATTTGGCCAAGGGTTTTATGTCGACTAACGCCGTTATGACGGCCTGGTTAAATTCGCCCGAGCATAAAGCCAATATACTAAAAGCCGATTATCAAGATGTTGGTTTTGGGATTATGACCGGTGTTTTGGATGGCCATACCACAACCATAGTAGTGGCGCTGTATGGGCTATCGGCCGAGAGCGTAATTGCCAACACTCAGGCGTCTTTTGTTGGGTCGGTAGCTAAAGGTCAAATGAATATTTTGACTCAATTTGCCGTGGCTTTTCAGTCGGTGACGCCGGCGGCGATTATTGGTTTGTTCTTGACTATCATTACTGTTCTGGTGGCGATATGGGCGCATACTCATCGACAAAAGCTACCGAAGGCCTTGCGCCAATCTTGGTATAAGCACCATGGGCTGTATAAAGCGGTGGGTTTGATGTCGTTTGGTATAATAATTATATTACTTTACGGCGGCGGCCAGATTTAATTAAGGAACTAGCATGAACAATATTACAAAGTCGATTATACCGGTGGCGGGCTTTGGCACTAGGCGATTACCAATCAGCAAAGCAATCGAAAAGTGCATGTTGCCAATTTGTAATCGTCCGATTGTCGATTATGTGGTTCAGGATTGTATAAAAGCCGGCATTACTGATATATATTTTGTTGTTAGTGGCCAAAACACCCAGCTGGAGGCCTATTACAGTCATAATGACCAACTAAGCCGTTATCTGGTAGCTAATAACAAACAAGATTTACTGCCGCTGATTGAACCGCCTAAGGTTAACTTTCACTATGTTATTCAGCCAATTGAAGGCAAATACGGCACGGCTATACCAGTTGCCTTGGTGGCGCCACTTATCGACCCGGGTGAGTCGGTGGTGGTTCTGATGGGCGATGATTTTATATACAACAGCGATGGATCAAGCGAAGTTGAGCGGCTGATTGCCAAGACCCCGGTTGGTGGTTGTTCGATGTTGGGTGTTAATGTGCCGATTGAGAGTGTTGGCAGATATGGCGTGCTGCAAATGGACGATAACAACAGATTTGTTAGGATAGTCGAGAAACCATCGATCGATGAGGCACCGAGCAATTTGATTAATGTTAGCAAATACGTTGTTAACTATCGCTTGCTGTCGATGATTGCAGAATTTGCCGACAGCCAGCAGCAGGGCGAATACTATATCACCGATCCTATCAACCGTTATGTTGGTCAGGCGGGTGAATTGGTGGTGGTGGCGGCCGAAGGGCAGTACCTGGATGGCGGTACGCTGGCGGGTTGGTTGAATGCCAACAATGTTGTCGCGGCTGATATATTGTAAAACCAAGCGCTATCTGTTATAGTTGACAATTGATTAGTAAAAAGTAATTAGGAATGATTAAATGACAAAAGCAGTCGTTAAGGTCGGTGGCAAACAATATATTGTCGCCGAAAAAGAGACCCTACTGGTGGACCTCCTCCAGGAAGGCACAAAAGAGCTCACTTTAGACGCACTGTTGGTTATCGATGGCGACAAAACGCTGGTCGGCAAGCCAACCGTTGAGGGTGTTAAGGTAACCGCTAAGGTTGTCGACGATCTCGTTAAAGGTGATAAAATTCGCGTTATCCGCTACAAAGCCAAAAAGCGCGTTCACAAAGAAAACGGTCATCGCCAAAAATACAGCAAGATCGAAATCGTATCGATCAAGTAAATCTTTAAAAAATCCCCGCCACTAAGCGGGGATTTTTTTAAATGCTCATGGTATAATGGTCCCAAAGAGAGAGGGAATATAAACAAGTGACGACGGTTATAACAGTTACTAACCAAAAGGGCGGTGTTGGCAAAACGACGACGGCTGTCAATTTGTCGTATTATTTATCAAAGTTGGGCAAGAAGACCTTGCTAATTGATTTTGATCCTCAAGGCAACGCTACTAGTGGCCTGGGGGTTGATAAACAAGCTTTACAATTAACTATGGCGGATGTAGCTATGGAGCAAGCTACCCTGGATCAGATTGTGATTGCCACCAAATATAATAACTTCTTTTTGGCGCCAACTATACCAGATTTAGCTAATACAGAGGTCCAACTGGCACAGGCCGAACGTCGTTTTTCGAGGTTGAAGCAAGCAATTGAGGCTAGCACTGGGGCCTATGACGTGGTCGTGATCGACAGTCCGCCGAGTTTGAGTTTGCTAACGGTTAATGGCCTGGTGGCGGCTAATTATGTCTTGCTGCCGGTTCAGGCCGAGTTTTATGCGCTGGAGGGCTTGGGACAGCTGCTGGAGACTATGAAGTTAATTCGCAAAGGTATGAACCCGACACTAGAGCTGTTGGGCGTTCTGCCGACAATGATGGACTCTAGGACGACATTGAGTGGCCAGGTCCACGAAGAAATCAAAAAGCATTTTCCGGGCAAAGTCTTTGCTGCAGTGATTCCACGTAATATTCGTTTGGCCGAGGCGCCCAGTCATGGATTGCCAATTGGAGCTTATGACCGTTTTTCGAAAGGGGCGAGAGCCTACAAAGCGTTTACAAAGGAGGTGATTAATCGTGTCGGTCTTTGATAAGAATACTAAAAGGGGTTTGGGGCGAGGTTTTGAATCATTAATCCCAACTGATTTACTAGACGAATCTTTTGACCCTACAGCCCACCAGGATCAACAAGTTAGTGAATTGCGTCAAATAAAACTCGATCAGATTATTGTCGACCCAGATCAGCCGCGCCGCCAGTTTGATCAGGCGGAGCTGGACGAATTAGCCTCTTCGATTAGTCAGCATGGCGTCTTGCAGCCAATTATTGTTACATCTCATAAAAACGGTGGTTATCAAATTGTTGCTGGTGAACGGCGATTTAGGGCGTCGAAACTGGCGGGTTTGGACAAGATTCCGGCCTTGGTGCGCACCCTAACCGATCAGCATAAACTCGAGATATCATTAATCGAAAACCTGCAACGAGCAGATTTGAATGCTATGGAAACCGCTACGGCTTATTTGAAGTTGCGCGATCAATTTAATCTTACGTTGGAGCAGATCGGTCATCGCGTTGGCAATAGGTCAAAGAGTACGATAAGTAACACCTTGCGTCTGTTAAAGTTGCCGCAATCAGTCCGTCAGGCGATTGTTGATGGTGAAATGTCAGAAGGTCAAGCTCGGCCGTTGATTGGCCTGGATAATGAAGTAATAGACAAAGTTTTGCCGCGTATTGTTGTTGAGCAGTGGCCATCACGTCGGATCGAACAATTTGTGGTTGACCTGAAGAAAAATCGGGCTAATGCGGTAGTATCGACGGCCAGGCAGATTAGCGAGCAGCCTTATGGCCAACAATTAAAACGCATTCAGAATCATTTAAAAGCTGATGTCAACATTCAAACCAATTCTAGCGGCGCTGGTCGAATTACGATCAAGTTTAAAAACGAACAAGAGTTTGAGCGTATCCAAAAGCTACTCGGCTAGAGATTGTTCTAGAACGTCTGAATTTTGTTGAAAGGGAAGATGCGCAGTGCGACCGGTCCAACGACGTCGTAAAGTGGTATGGTGCCTAGGCCATTGCGTGAATCGTAAGAATACGATCCTTGACGGTGGTCGCCTGATACGAACAGTTCGTTAGACGGGACGATTGTATCGACTTCGCCACTGGTTGGTGATCCTGGTTTGCCACCATTGGTGTCATCTGGGTTGAAGCCATCGGGGTTGGCGCTGTTATAGACGGTGTAGTGGCCGTTAGCCAGAACGACATGCTCGCCCGGAAAGGCGATGACGCGCTTGACTATATATTCGTCGCTGAGACCATTTGTAAATTGGGGATTCTTAAAAACGATTATCTGACCGCGATCTGGCGTGTAGGTTTTGTTTTGGATCTGGGCCCAAGTGACGGGTAACCGATTAACGATCAGTCTGTCGCCGGTGTAGAGAGTTTTTTCCATGCTTGGACCAACGACGCTGAAGCTTCGAAAAACAAAAGTATTGATTAAAAGTGTGCCAATTAAGACGCATACAATAAAGATAGCGATGTTGATAACATCTCTGATTGGCGGCAAACGTTTAATTAAATGACTATTCATTACTGACTTACTATACATGGTTTACGGTGTAATTGATATAAAATAACTTATGCTAGTTGTTTTAATATGAACGTAAGTTAGGTATAGTAATATAAGTATTTATGAGCAAAAAAAATTCTTCAATTGACGGCTTTCGCCCTAGGCGATCTGGTGAGCAACTAGGCACGACTGTTAATAGTACTAGTTTGGCAGAATCAGCCGACGAGATATCGGTTGGTCGAGAAGTGCATGTCGCTCATGAGGATAGCAAAAGTAACTTTGGTGAACACAAAGCTGGCCGAGCCGTTGGGCGAACCGATATTGATGAATCATTGTTGAATATCGATGGCGACGATATGCCAGTTAAAAAGCTTAGTCGACGTCAACGCCGTCGCCTGGCAAGACAAGAGCGTCGGGCGAAAAGGCCGCGCAGTTTGTGGCGTCGAATTTTGAGATACTTTTTGATCTTGCTGTTAATAGTTGGCGTCGGGGCGGCTGGCCTGGCAGGCTATACGGCGTATAAGGTGACTAGTGCGGGCAATAATATCTTCCAAGGTAATATACTGGATATTCTTAAAAACCAACCCTTAAAACAAGATGCAAACGGCCGCAGTAACTTTTTGCTGCTTGGTACATCCGAGGATGACCCCGGGCATGATGGCGCCAATTTAACTGATTCGATGATGGTTATTAGTGTCGATCAGACCAACAAGAATATTTATATGTTTAGTGTGCCGCGCGATTTGTATGTCCAATATGGCACGTCTTGTTATTCGGGCTATTCAGGCAAGATAAACGTCTATTTTAGCTGTAGTAACGACGGCAATACGGCTGATGCCGAGCAGGATCGATTAACCAAAACACAGAAGTTTGTTGGCGATATCTTTGGCCTGGATATTCAATACGGAGTCCATGTTAACCACACGGTTATTAAGCAGATTGTCGACGCGGTTGGTGGCGTAGATGTTGATGTGGAGGGTAGCAACGGTGACCCGGGTGTCTTTGACCGCAATTTTGATTGGCGCTGCAACTACACTTGTTATCTGGTTAAATACACCAATGGTGTTCATCATTTGGACGGGGCTCATGCATTGTATTTGTCGATGGCCCGCGGTGATGTGGCGCCAACTTATGGATTGAGTAATTCAAACTTTGATCGCGAAAAAAATCAACAAAAGATTATTATGGCAATCAAAGAAAAAGCCATGACGACTGGCGTTTTGACCAACATTGGCACCGTTACGCAGTTGATTGATGCCCTGGGCAGCAACCTTCGAACAAATATTCAAACCAGCGAGATTAGGACGTTGATGCAAATCGCCAGTGACGTAAAACAAGAAAATATCCAGACTTTGAGTTTGGTTGGCCAGGACGATTCGGTGGTAACAACTGGTAATTATAATGGCGCCAGTATCGTTAGGCCATCGGCTGGTATTTATGACTATAGCGAGATACGGGCTTTTATAAAAAAGAACCTAAACAGTGATCCGGTTGCTCGTGAGGCGGCACCGATTGTGGTTTTGAACGCCACCGATAAGGCGGGTTATGCTCAGACCAAGGCTGATTCATTGACGGCGGCCGGATATACGATCGCATCAGTCGGCAATGCACCGAGTGGTACGTATGACAGTGTAGATATTTATCAGATAGGTGATGATAGCTTGGCGACGGCTGGTCGGTTGTCGAGTTTGTATAACGTGACCATTAAAAAGACCAAGCCGCCGATCGCTGTTACCGATACCGTCAAGTTTGTGATCGTCTTTGGCGACACTAACAACTAGACCTTGCGCATGCTATACTGGTTTTAAATATGGAGTTTTTGAAACTTGTTAAACGACGTCGTACGTTACTGAACGAGATAGTCTACGTTGTATTAAATATTGGCTTGGCGGTAGCTATGATGGTTATTGTCAGGGTAGCTAACTCGCTTTGGCCAGCTTTTGGCTTGGTCTTGTTGAGCAAATGGCGGATTTTTGCGGTTCGACCAAGGTTTTGGGTAGCTAATATCCAGGCCAACATGGTTAGTATAATTGTTAGCATAAGTTATGCGGTTTTCTTGTATAACGTTAACCAGGCTAATATTAGCGATTGGCAAATCTTTATAACTCAGTCGATTTTGGTTTTGCTGGATATTGCTTGGCTGATTTATTTAAAACCAAAATCCAAACGGCATTTTATAGTTATGCAGGCTGCCGTGGCATTGTTTGTGGGAATTACAGCCATATATAGTTTGGCATATGGTTGGATGTCGTCACCGGTGGTTTTGTTGGTGTGGTTGGTGGGTTATGTGGTGGCGCATCATGTTTTGAATTCGTACGATGATGAAAGCCATATTCTTTTCTTGAGCTTGGCCTGGGGCTTGGTAATGGCCGAAATCGGCTGGTTGGCATACCACTGGACGATTGCTTACCGATTACCGATAATTAACGGGCTGTTGTTGCCGCAGGTTTCTATCGTTATGCTGTGTTTTGGCTTTGTGGTTTATAAATCGTATGATTCATTCTTTCATTATCAAAAGGTTAGGTTTAACGACATTATAATGCCACTTTTGTTTTCGATTGGAATCATTAGCGCGCTAATGCTGGCATTTAACGGCGTTAGTACTGGCGTCTAAAACTTAGGCCGTAGTTAAGCTGGTCGATTAGTATAAAATTATTTTGTTTTGCGGTTGCTATTAATGGATCGTGTTGCTCGGGGTCGGCCTCGATGATTAAACAACCCTTCGGTGACAGTTTTCCTTCGGTTTGAGCAATTAATTTTTCGATCAAGGCTTTGCCGTTGTTGCCTGCAAATAGCGCCAGGGCTGGTTCGTGATTAGTCTCGGGTGAACGCTCCCAGTCGGCGTCGACGTAGGGCAGATTGGCAATTATTATGTCGGCAATCCCGGGGTATTCGTCCAAAAGGTCACTTTTGATTATTGCAACATTCGCTAGCAAGTTTTTGGCGTTTAGGGTGGCGACTTTCAGGGCGGAGTCACTGACGTCAATCAGGCTGACATTTAGTTTTGGAAACTCTAATTTGGCGGTTATGCCCAAACAACCACTACCGCAGCCCACATCAAGTAGCTCTAGGTTATCAGTTAGTGACAATTGGCTAAGTAAAGTTATTAAATCTTCTGATTCAGGGCGGGGGATTAAGGTATCTGGCGTGACGACAAACTGTCGACCATAAAACTCTTTATAGCCAACGATATAGGCAATCGGTTGACGGTTGAGTCTTTGACTAAGATATACGTCGGCTGCAGTTAATTGATTGTCTTTGAGCTGGTATTCGGGATGAGCATGCAGAAATGTTCGGTCGCATTGGACCGCGTGACATAAAATTAACTCGGCATCTAGTCGCCAGCTGTTAATGCCAGCTAGCTGCAGACGTTTGCCGGCCGATGCTAACCAGTCTTTAATGACTGGCGTTTTGGGCGTTGATTTCGCGTTCATAATTTTGTAATTGTTCGACCAGGTCCTCGATGTCGCCGTTCATAGCGCCAGTAATGTTGCTGCGCGAATAGCCAATACGGTGGTCGGTGATTCGATCTTGAGGGAAGTTATATGTTCGAATTTTCTCGGAGCGATCGCCGGATCCAATCAGGCTACGGCGTTCAGCGGTCAGTTTGGCTTGTTCGGCGTCGATTTTTTGTTGCAGCAAACGACTACGCAAAACCCCCATGGCCTTCTCTTTGTTTTTGATCTGCGATTTTTCGTCTTGGTTGATAACGACCATGCCGCTTGGGATGTGAGTGATGCGAACAGCGCTGTCGGTTGTGTTGACGCTTTGACCACCATGCCCACCCGAACGATAGATGTCAATTCGAAGATCCGATGGCAAAATCTCGATGTCGGCTTCTTCGGCGGCTGGCAAAACTGCGACAGTTACGGTGCTGGTGTGAATACGGCCTTGTGACTCGGTGGAGGGAATCCGTTGTACGCGGTGAACGCCTGATTCAAACTTTAACTTCGAATACGGAGCTTCGCCCTTGACTTCAAATATGACTTCCTTGGTGCCGCCGGTGTCATTGGCGCTTTCGCTAATCAGGCTGGTTTTTAGCGAATGGGTTTCGCAATAACGCAAGTACATGCGGTATAATTCGGCCGCAAACAGGCTGGCTTCGTCGCCACCAGCGCCAGCTCTAATTTCAACCAAGATGTTCTTTTCGTCATTGGGGTCTTTTGGTGTTAACATCACAAACAGGTCATTTTCGATACCGTCCAATCGATTTTTGATGTCTTCGACTTCGGCCTTGGCGATTTCGGCCAGCTCATCATTGCCTGACGCTAATTCCTTAGCTTCGACTAGCTGATTTTCGAGAGTTTGGCGCAAAACTGCCTTGTCCAGAACACGATCTAGCTCGGCCAGACGGCGATTTTTGGAGGTATAGTCAGGGTCGGCGTAGGCATACGGAGACGATAAAAAAGTTGTAAGTTCGGTTTTTTCGTTTTTCAGGTCGTCGATGTTGATTGATATCTTGGCCATAATATTCCTGTTATTAAAATCTATAATCTATTGTAACAAAAAAGAGGCTATCGCAAGCGACAACCTCTTTTTATAGACCAAGCTACTTGTCTGATTTCTTGGCAGCTTTTTTGGCTTTGCTGATCAAAGCTTGTTTGCGGGCTTCGGCCATAGCAAATTTGGCTTTGTAACGATCGACGCGTCCTTCGGTGTCGATGATCTTTTCTTCACCTGTAAAGAATGGGTGAGATGCCGATGAGATGTGGATTTTTACGAGTGGATACTCGTTGCCATCTTCCCATTTAATGGTTTCGGTAGTCTGCGCCGTAGACTGGGTCAAGAACGCAAACCCAGCAGCCTCGTCGCTAAATACGACAGGGCGATATTCGGTTGGGTGTAATTTGCTTTTCATAATCTGTAACATTGTATCTGTTTTCTTTGCAAATGTCAAAGGATTATTACTTGATTTATGGCGGGGCATTGAACTTTTACACTTTAACGGTTATAATAGGCGAGTAATATTAATGAAGCAACCTATGTGGTAACTCCTGATATCTCAATCGGGCGCATAGGTGAAGATAAAGGAGTTAAAATTATGGCAGTAGCCGTAGATATTAAGGCTTTACTCGAAGCCGGTGTTCATTTTGGACACAAAACGAGTCATTGGCACCCTAAAATGGCGCCATACATTCATAGTAAACGCCAAGACATCTACATTGTAGATTTGGTCAAGACAGTTGCCGGTTTGGAAGCGGCTTTGCCGTTTTTGACTAGTGTTGTTGCCGGCGGCAAGCAAGTTTTGTTTGTTGGTACCAAAAAGCATACCAAAGAAATCGTTCGCGCAACAGCCGAAGCGATTAGCCAACCGTATGTAACCGAGCGTTGGTTGGGTGGTACATTGACTAACGTTGCTACTGTTAACCAACAGATCAAAAAGCTAAAAGACCTTGAGAAGCGAATGGCTTCTGGTGACCTAGAAAAACGCTATTCAAAGCTCGAAGTTCAACGCTTCCAAGAAGAGATCGATGATCTTAACTTGAAGTACGGCGGCATCAAGGATCTAAATGGCAAACCAGGTGCGTTGTTTGTGATCGATGTCATTGGCGACATGAATGCAATCAAAGAGGCTAAGAATTTGGGCGTCCCAGTTATTGCATTGGTTGACACAAACGCCGACCCAAGCCTAGTTGATTACGTCATTCCTGGTAATGACGATGCTATCAAGGGCGTTCAGTTGATTTTGGACTACGCTCGTCAGGCGATTGCCGAAGGCGCTGTGACTACTAAGGCCGCAGAAGTCGTAACTAAGGAGGCTTAATAATGAACGTATCTGTTGAGGATATTAAAAAGCTAAAAGAATTAACCGGTATTGGCTTAACCGATGCCAAGGCGGCTCTAGTCGCGGCCGAAGGTGATTTTGATAAAGCATTGGAAGTTTTGCGCAAAAAGGGCTTAACCAAAGCCGAGAAAAAAGGTGATCGTGAAGCCCGCGAGGGAATTATCGATAGCTACGTTCACGGTGGACGTATTGGTGTAATCGTTGAAGTTAACTGCGAAACCGACTTTGTTGCTCGTACCGAGAATTTCAAGGCTTTTGCACACGAGATCGCATTGCAAGTTGCAGCGATGTCACCAACCTATATCAGCGAAGCCGATATTCCTGCTAGCGAACTCGAACGAGTCCGTACCGAATCTCGCGAGCGAGTTTTGGCAGAAGGCAAGCCTGAAGCTATGGTTGACAAGATCGTTGATGGCCAGGTCAAAAAATACTTTGACGAAAAGGTTTTGTTGAGCCAGGTTTACATCAAGGACGAAAAGCAAACCGTTGCTGACTTTGTTAAAGAAAATATTGCTAAAACTGGTGAGAATTTGATCATTCGTCAGTTTAAGCGCATCGAACTAGGTGTTAACGAATAATTAACAGCCGGTGAAAGTGACGAGACCACGTAGAAATTACGTGGTCTTTTTGCTATAATTGACACATTATGTTTGATACAAAACCTTACGAAGTAAAATTTGAGGCCGTCGCCGCGCACTTTGCAGAAGAGTTGAAAAAAGTCAGAACCGGTCGGGCACACCCTGGTCAATTGGATGGGGTAAAAGTTGAAGTTTATGGGACATTAATGCCACTTAATCAAGTAGCAAATATTACCGCCCCCGAGGCGCAGTTGTTGCAAATAACCCCGTTTGATCCAGGCAATATATCGGCTATCAGCGCGGCGATTCGTGCCGACCAAGGCTTGGGATTTAATCCGAGTGATGATGGTCGCGTTGTCCGCGTACCAGTGCCGGCTTTGACCGAAGAGCGCCGCAAACAATTGGTTAAACAAGCAAGTGAAAAGGTAGAAGATGCCAAGATTGCATTGCGCAATGTTCGCCAGGACGCCCAAAAAGAGGTAAAGCGTAAAAAAGAGGCTAAAGAGTTATCCGAAGATGACGTTAAGCGCATCGAAAAGATAATTGACGCCAGTATCGCAGGCTACAATGTTAAGATCGACGAAACTTTTCGGGCCAAAGAGAAAGATATTTTGACAATCTAATGGCCGACGTTATTCCTAGGCATATTGGTTTCATAGTTGACGGCAATCGTCGTTGGGCTAAGCGCCACGGACTACCGACCTATGAAGGTCATTTGGCAGGCTATAACACTGTTCAGGAGGTGGTAACGGCCACTTTTGAGGCTGGCGTTAAGTACATAACGACCTATATTTTTAGTACCGAAAACTGGAAGCGTAGCGAGGACGAAGTTGGTCGCTTGATGGGGCTTTTTTTGCGGCTTTTAAGCTCGGATTTGCCGATATTTGAAAAGAATAATATTAAATTGGTAGTTTTGGGTTCGCGCGAAGGCGTTGGCGAGAATATCTTAAAGGCTATCGATAATGCCGAGGCAGTTACGGCCAATAATACCGCCGGCACCCTGGCGATCTGCTTTAATTACGGTGGCCAACTCGAGATTGTTGATGCGGTCAAAAAAATCGTTGCCGCCAAGACACCAATTGATCAGATTACAACTGACCTGATTGCCGAGAATTTGTATTCGCCCGATGTCCCACCAATTGACATGGTGGTAAGGACGAGTGGCGAACGGCGATTGTCGAATTTTATGCTTTGGCGGATTGCCTATAGTGAGATTATGATTATCGAGAAATTATGGCCAGATTTGACACGCGATGATGTTACGGAAATTCTTGAAGAGTATAATCGTCGTTCTAGGCGTTTTGGAGGTTAAAAAATGGGGCTGTTTGTGGGGATAGTAATTGGGCTGCTAATATTGGTGCTGCTGGTCGTGGTGCACGAACTGGGGCATGCAATTGTTGCTAGGCGTAATGGCGTGGTGGTGGAGGAATTTGGCATCGGCATGCCGCCACGGGCTTATGAGAAAAAATTAAAAAACGGTATTCTTTTGACGCTTAACTGGCTGCCGCTGGGTGGTTTTGTCAAGTTAAAAGGCGAGTATGACTCGGCGGATCAAAAGGGTGATTACGGCGCCGCTACTTTTATGCAAAAAACGCGAATATTGTTGGCCGGGGTATTGGTCAACTGGTTTACGGCCGCAGTTTTGTTGTCGGTGTTGGCGGTAGTCGGCCTGCCAAAAGTCTTGCCCAACCAGATTCAGCTGCCCTTTGATACAACAGTCGTTAGCAAGCCTGTAGAGGTTACGTCGCTGGTGTCAGGTGGTGCGGCTAGCAAAGCTGGTGTCGCGGTTGGTGATAGAATAATTCGATTCGCTGGCACCGACGTTACCTCGACTAGTCAATTAATTGACTTAACCAAGCAAAATGCCGGCCAAACAGTTGATGTTAATTACGAAAGGTCTGGTACTCAAGGTCAGGCATCGGTTGACCTGGGTCCAAATGATGGCCACCCGATTTTTGGGGCTGGTTTAGGTCAACAGCAATCGACTCGATCGACCTGGTCGGCACCGATTGTCGGTTTGGCGACAACCACTCAATTTACTCTGTTAACATTTGAAAGCACTGGCCAGATGATTGTCAATTTTGCTGGTGGTATCGTTAACCAATTTAGTCCGGATCTGGCTGTGCGCCAAGCGGCCGCCAATAATTTGAAGTCTGTTAGCGACAGTGTAGCGGGACCGGTTGGGATCTTGGGGACTATTTTTCCGGCAGCCGAGCAAGCCGGACTGGCGCAACTGATATTCTTGACAGCTGTCATATCGTTGTCGCTGGCAATTATGAACGTTTTGCCGATACCAGCGTTGGACGGTGGTCGTTGGTTTACGATGGCGATTTTTCGAATAATCAAAAAACCATTAACCAGAGAGCGTGAAGACAAGATCCAAACGGTTGGCTTCTTGCTTTTGATGGGATTAACCGTGTTGGTGACGATTGCCGATGTTGCGAAGATATTTTAGGCACCGCCTGCTGGTTGCTTTGGCCCTGCCAGTTTGGGTTTTGATCGGATTTTATGCGGCTCAATTTGCACTAGAAATATTGGTTTATTTGTTGGTTTGGCTGAGGTTGCCACTGGCTTCGATTAATGAATCTTTGCTGAATTCGATATTTGCGGTTGTGCTTTATGGCTTGGCAATAGCGATTGTCGTTGTTTTGCCCATCAAATATCGCAAAGTTTTGACTAGTTGGAGTGATTTGGGCTTTAAACGCCTGCCGTCGTGGTCTGATATCGTGATCACTCCCGCTGGCTTCGTAGTGTACTTTATATCTTCGTCATTATTGCTGATGATCGGTACCAGCCTGCTGCCGTGGATCGATATTAATCAGGTTCAACAAACCGGTTTTAATCATATCGGCCATAATTATGAACTGATATTGGCATTTTTGACATTGGTGGTCTTGGCGCCAGTGGCTGAAGAAACGTTGTTTCGGGGTTATTTGTATGGCAAGTTAAAGAAGTCGGTTCCGGTTTGGGCGGCAGTTGTAATAACGAGTTTGGTTTTTGCATTCGTGCACGGTGCCTGGAATTTGGCACTAGATACGTTTGCGCTTAGCGTCGTATTATGTTTGCTGCGCGAGATGACCGATGGCAGTTTGTGGGCATCTATATTGCTGCATATGACCAAAAACAGCATCGCTTTTTATTTCTTGTTTATTATTTAGGCCAGATTAGGTATAATGGGGGCACTATGCGTGTGTCTAAATTATTTACTCGAACCAGCAAAACTGTTCCAGCCGACGAAGTCGCTACAAATGCTCAACTTTTAATCAGGGCTGGCTTTATTCACAAAGAGTTGGCTGGAGTTTACGCCTATATGCCGCTTGGTTTAAGGGTTCTAGAGAACATTAAAAAAATTGTTCGCGAAGAAATGAATAACTACGGCGGTCAAGAAATCATGATGACCACGCTGCAACCCAAGGATATTTGGGTCAAGACTGATCGTTGGGATGATGCCAAGGTTGATAACTGGTTTAAGACAAAGTTGGTTAATGGTACAGAATTGGGCGTTGGGCTGACCCATGAAGAGCCGATTGTTGACGCTGTTAGTATGTATCTAAGCTCGTATAAGGATATGCCATTTGCTGTATATCAAATACAAAATAAGTTCAGAAATGAATTGCGCGCCAAAAGTGGTCTGCTGCGTGGTCGCGAGTTTTTAATGAAAGATATGTATACTTTTAGTCGAGATCAAGCCCAGCATTTGGAGGAATACGAGAAGATTATTTTGGCTTACTATCGAGTTTATGACCGACTAGGTTTGGGTGCGATTACGTATCGGACCTATGCTGACGGTGGTATATTTACGCCTCGGTTTAGCGACGAGTTTCAGACCGTTACTGAAGTCGGTGAGGATACGATTTATATTGATGAAGAAAAGCGTGTCGCTATCAACGAAGAAATAATGAGCGATGAGAACTTGGTAAAATTAGGCCTAGATAAGACTAAGTTGGTTAAGAAAAAAGGCGTCGAAGTTGGCAACACCTTCCATTTGGAGACAAAATATACTGATGCCCTGGATTTATATTACACGGACGAAAAAGGTGACAAGCAGTCGATTATTATGGGTTGTTATGGTATTGGCGTCAGCCGCTTGATGGGGGTTGTGGCCGAGATATTTGCCGACGATAAAGGTTTGGTCTGGCCAGAGAATATCGCTCCGTTCAAGGTTTATTTGGTGGTAATTGGTGGCGAAGAAGCGACTGCTAGCGCCGAAAAATTATATGCAGAGCTAACCAGTAGGGGCATTGAAGTTTTGTATGATGACCGCGATGTTCGTCCGGGGCAAAAATTTGCCGACAGTGAGCTGATGGGTATCCCGTACCGCGTAACGATTAGTGATCGATTGTTGGCCGACGAGAAGTATGAATATGTCACTCGTAAGGATGGGCAAAAAACGTTATTGACACATGAACAGCTGCTTGCTAAACTAAGCTGACCAGAAAAGGGATTTGGCTTGAACCTACGCTACAGCTAGCGTATGGTTGAAGTTTTGTGCCACATTTGGTGCTAAAAGAGGAATATTTATGAAGAAATTATATCAAATTACCATCGAAGGAAAAAACGAGCTAAATCGAGAGCTCGAGACTTTGATTGGTCGTCGTGGTGAAGTAGCGGCCAAGATCGCCGAAGCACGTGACTTTGGTGACCTGAGCGAGAACGCCGAATATGACGTTGCCCGTGAAGAACAGGGCTTGGTTGAAACTAGGATTGCCGAGATCGAAGAGATCTTGCAGAACGCCGATATTATCAAGGCCGCCAGTTCGTCACACGTAGTTTTGGGCAGTAAAGTGGGCCTGAATGTATCTGGCAAACAAGTTAACTACACAATCGTTGGACCAGTCGAGGCCGACCCACTTGAGGGAAGAATCAGCAACGAATCACCAATTGGCGTGGCTTTGTTTGGCAAAAAAGTTGGCGACATTGCGTCGCTTGTGACTCCAAAAGGCGAAGTGACTTACGAAATCGTAAGTATTAACTAGTCGTTAGTCTGTTAAATAACATAAATCCACCTCTTATGGGGGTGGATTTATGTTATTATAGTTGTAATATGGCGACATTAAAAGATTTTCGAGACGAGCGACTACGCAAGCTACAAGCGCTGCGCGATTTAGGTATTAACCCGTACCCGGCGACCACTGTGCGCACCAGTGAATTGCTGCAAATTGTTAATAATTTTGATACTATCCAAGGTCA
>CAIOSL010000048.1 GCA_903861015.1 uncultured bacterium | reverse complement strand
TTCGTTTTGAGGGATGTGTTTTTAATTTTTTAATTTTTGATGGGATCCATTTGGTGTTTGTTAATGCTTCCAAAGCGCTTCCTGTTCTTATGTGCGACACATCCACCTTATATCTGCGTTTCGTTGCTGGATCAGAATAAACAACAATCGCATCTCCCAGTTTTTCTACAGGAAGGGCATCCTTATATCCAACCTTCCCATTTTTATTTACAATGATATCAGCGATGTTGAGGCCTCCGAGAAACTGCTGGCTAATTTGCCGCTGGCGATGCGCAATGCGATCGGCTTGTCGATCCAAACCTTCTTTTCGATTTATGGCTTTTTGGCCTATTTGTTTACGTTTGTGACTTTGGCTGGTGCGGTTCAGGCGATGAACTTGGCGGTTGGATTGTTGTCGAAAGAGGATAGTGGCAAGACAGCCGATTTTTTGTTGACCAAGCCGATCAGGCGGTCGACGATTTTAACCAGCAAGCTGGCCGCAGCGCTTAGCCTGATCGTGTTTACTAATCTAATTTTTTGCTCGGTAGCCCTAATTACAGCCTTGGCGGTTAGTCCGACGTCGTTTGATATTGGTACGTTTTTGTTAGTGGCGGCCAAACTGATTTTGCTACAAGTGTTGTTCTTGGCACTTGGGATGTTTGCGGCAGTGGTGCTGCCAAAAATAAAGTCGAGCATTACTGTGGCCTTGCCGGCGGTTTTTGGCTTGTTTATTGTTGGAACAATCGGTACAGTTTTAGGTATCGACGAAGTCAAATATGTTAGTCCGTTCAAATTCTTTGACTCGGATTATATTATCAGTCACAACACCTACGACCCGCAATTCTTGGTTTTGGAGGCGGTGATCGTCACTGTGGCGATTATTGTTTGATACATAATTTATATTAAAAAAGACATTAAGGCTGCAGCCTAGAAAGGCAACAAGCGATGAATGTATTCTTTCGAGAACTAAAATATTATCGTAAAGGCCTGATATTTTGGAGCCTGGGTATGGTGCTGCTGGTCTGGTCGAGCATGGTCAAATACTCGACTTTTAAGGGGACTGGCCAGTCGGCAGTTGATCTGGTCGGGCAGTTTCCGCAGTCGGTTCAAACTATTTTTGGATTGACTGGCTTTGACCTTAACACTGTCAGTGGATTTTATGGAGTTATCTTTATGTATAGTGCCTTGACGGCGACCATGCATGCGGTTTTGCTGGGGGCGGGGATTGTATCCAAGGAAGAGCGCGACAAAACGTCAGAGTTTTTGTTCGTTAAGCCGATAACCAGGGACAGAATTGTCAGCGCCAAGATTATGGCCGGGCTAGTAAACTTGTTGGTTATTAATCTGGTAACATTGGCATCGTCGATCTATTACGTCGATTATTACAGCAATTCAAACTCGACTAATGGCGACGTTATGACCATGATGGTCGGTTTGGGCTTTTTGCAACTAATCTTTTTTGCGATTGGTTTGGCGATAGCGGCAGTTTCAAAAGTCGCCAAAGCCTCGGTTTCGATGGCCTCGGCGGTACTGCTGACAACATTTATCCTGACCTACATTATTAATTTAAATAGCGATCTGGATTTGCTAAAGTACCTGACGCCGTTTAAGTATTTTGACGCCAGAGATATCTTGTCGAGTGGTTTGAACGGTGGTTTTATGGTTTTGTCGTTGGTGATAATCGGAGTGCTGACACTAGTAACTTATCGGTCATATACGGCCCGTGATTTGGATGTCTAGGTTATAATTAAACATATGATTAACCTACGCCAGACCGTAAAACAGTTGATACCGCAGCAATTATTTAAGCGTCTAGAACCTTATGGCCATTTGGTCGAGGCGATACTCGCCAATATTAGATACGGCTTTCCGTCGCGCGGCATGCACGTGATTGGCGTGACTGGCACCAACGGCAAAACAACGACGACATTTTTGATTCACAAAATGTTATACAGTGCCAGGTTTAAGGTGGGAATGCTAAGTACTGTGGCGTACGGGGTTGGCAAGGACATAAAACCGCAGATCGAACACATGACGACGGCTCAGGCGGGGATCTTGCAAAAACGACTGCGCGAGTTTAAAAAAGCCGGTGTGGAATGGGTGGTGCTGGAAACCTCGAGCCATTCGTTGGCGCAATATCGCACCTGGGGGGTGCCATACGAGATTGCGGCTATAACCAATGTTACCGATGATCATTTGGATTACCATGGGACTTTTGATAATTATTTGGAGGCCAAGCGTCGTTTGTTTAAGTTGGCTGCCAAAAACGGTCGACGCCTAGGCATTGTTAATGCTGATGACCCAAACGCGCAAAAGTTTACTGTCAGTACGCCACGATCGGTTAGTTATGGTGTTAAAAGTGGTGATTTGCAGGCCAAAAACGTCAACTTGGCGGTTGATCACATAAGTTATACGGTCGAAGCGCCGGACGAAAAATATGATATTACGGTTAATATATCGGGTGAATTTAATGTTAGTAACAGTTTGGTAGCGGTGGCGGTTGGTCGGGAAGTGGGTTTGACCAAGGGGCAGATTGAACGAGGCATCGCGGCCCTAAAGGGGGTTGAGGGTCGGATGACGATTATTGACGAGGGGCAACCTTTTAGGGTGCTGGTTGATTTTGCATCGACACCCGACGCCTTTAGTCGATTTTTTGAAAACGTTCGACCGGTTACGAAAGGCAAATTAATTGCCGTATTTGGATCGGCCGGCCGACGTGACGAAGCCAAGCGGGCTGTTCAGGGCGAGATTGCTGGTAAATACAGTAATGAAATTATTTTGACCGAAGAGGACGACCGGGATGTTAACGGAGCCGAAATACTTGATCAGATCGCCGAAGGTGTCAAAAAAACCGGCAAGATTATCGACCAAGACATGTTCTTGATATCTGATCGCGCCAGCGCCATTCGATTCGCCCTTGAGCGAGCGTCGTCGCCCGACGATACGGTTGTATTGCTGGGTAAAGGCCATGAAAAGACGATCGAGCGAGCCGATGGGGTTCACCCATGGAACGAGATCGAGATTACGCGCCGAATCTTGCGAGAGATCTTGGACAAACCTAAACAATCGTAAGGGTTGTGCAGCGGATGTAGCCGCCACCCTTGGCCAGTTCGGTGATTGAGGGTGTGATAACTTTTAGACCTTGTCTCTTTAATTCGGCGGCAAATTGTGGGGCGTTGGCGGTCATAATAACGGTTTGGCCGGTCGAGACGAGGTTGGCGGCAAAGCCGGTCTTGGCTTCGTCGAGTGAGATAATAATTTTGTCGACGGTGTCTAGGTTGACTAGGATGTCTTGGCTGGGTTTGGTAAAGGCCTCTGGGCAGTAGGCGATTAGGCCTTTTTGCTCGCCGAGTGGTGGTTTGATGATTGCCAATGCCAGGTCTATATCGTAAAAAAAGCTGTCTGGCCAACCACTAGCCTGGTTGATCGTTGGTTGATTATTGTTGTCGAGTTGGGGGATGGTTTGGAGTTGAATGCGGTCGTAACCTAAAGCCTTGGTGGCGAATTCTTGGGCTTGAATGTCGCTGCGATAGCCGCTGCCACAGAACAACAGATTGCCACAGGCCAAAGCATCGCCTTGGCCGCTAAACTTTAGGCCTTCCGGTACGCGAATGACATGCTTGCCACAGCTGGTTAGTACTCTCTCGGCGTAATCTTCTTCGGATTTGCGGGCATTGGGGAGGCTAGATAGTACCGCTTTGTCGCCTCGGACTAACCCCCAGTTGGCTGTGTAGACGCCGTCTTGGCAACCACTGGGTGATGGCACCGATATTACCTCGATGCCGGCTTCGGTTAGGGCATTAAAGATGGCGTCGTGTTCGGCGACGGCTTTGGCGCGGTCGATTGATTCGTGACGGTAATAGGGATTGATTGGTTGGTCGTTGCTGAAATTGTTGGCGTCGGACATCAGGATAACGGCATTAATATCGGACATATTTTACTCGCTGTTTAATAATATGAATCTTGGTGCTTGTGATAGTGTAATCGACGAGCTACCTTTTCGCCAAGTTTGGTCCAGGCGGTATACTGTTGTGGTTGGATTACCAGATCAAAACAACCAATATAGTCGGTAACGTTTTTGCTAAACGAGGTTTTGAACAGGCCAATCCCGTAATGTTTGTGGTCGGGATTGTTGATTTCGTCACTTGGGGGCGAACCGCAAAAATCGTGCAGTGTTGCGCCGCGTGATTTGGCCCATTTTATGACATGCCATTGCAACAAATGACTGGCGCCATAGGCAGTTCGTTTGCGGATACTGGCACCGTCCTTGTAGGTGCTTTTTTGGCCGTAAACCATAGCGTAGGCGCCGGCAACAACTTGGTTGTTATAGTAAGCAAAGAAAAGTTGGCCATAGCCTGCGGCTTCAAAACGTTGCCAGAAAGTTCGGTAGTATTCGTAACTTCTGGTGCCGAACTTGCCCTCGGCAGTTTCGGACAGCAAATCAAACATTATTTGGCAGTTTTTGTCGGTAGCTTTGACAGGGGTGACGGTGACGCCGTCGCGTTCGGCGCGTTTGATGGCGTAGCGGCCTTTTTGAGGTAGACCGGTCAAGATTTGATCAATGTCGGGGCTGACATCAAGCGTAATGGTTGATGGATTGGGGATTATGGGCTGGGCTTTGATTAAACCGTGTCGGGTGAGGGTGGGCTGTTCGTTACGGTCGAGTTCGGACTCGATGCGAATTGCAAAGACGTGATGTTTTTTGGCAAACGGCACTAGCACCTCAAGAATAGCCTGCAAATCTTTGATTGATTTAACACCGGGGCCTTTGGGCAAATACCATAACTTGCCCAAGATTGAAGCGTTTTTCTCGAGTACTGTTACGGCCAAGTTGTTGATGATAACAAAGCGCGGTTTGTAGCCGCCTGATATTTTTTGCATTGCAAACTCGTAACTAGCAAAAACATTACCACCATCCGGATTGGCGATGATCAATTGATTCCAGTTAGCGATCTCGGCTTCGGTTGCAAAACGAGTTGTCATTACAACTATTGTAATCGTAATCTCGTTAAAAGTGAAATATTGACAGTTGGCACTCTGGCCTTGCAAGTGCCAATTTTTTTATATACAATGTATTATACAAACGAAAAACGGAGGAGTAATTATGAGTTCACCAATTAAACCTCTGGCGGATAGGGTCGTTGCGGTTCGCGAACAAGCGATCGCCAAAACCACATCGGGACTTTATTTACCAGATAACGCTAAAGAAAAATCGGTTATTGCAAAAGTTGTTGCGGTAGGCCCAGATGTAAAAGGTCTAAAAGTCGATGATCGAATTATTTACAAAGAATACTCGACTTCAGACTTAAAAATTAATAATCAAGAATATTTAATCGTCAAAGAAGAAGACGTCTTGGCGACAGTTTAGGAGGACTACAAAAATGGCAAAACGAGTTTATTATGATGATGACGCGCGCGAACGAGTACTTGGTGGGGCCAAGGCACTGTATGATGCCGTAAAAGTCACTTATGGGCCAAAAGGCCGCAATGTGGTGATTGCCAAAAGTTATGGCGGACCAACCGTAACTCATGATGGCGTGACGGTGGCCGAATCGATTGATTTGCCCGAAGATGACGACAAAACATTGGGCTATAAAGTGGGCGCCGAGTTGATCAAACAAGCAGCTAGCAAACTTAATAAGGTCGCTGGTGACGGTACGACAACCGTGACGGTTTTAACCTACAATATTTTGAAAGAAGCTAGCCGTTTGATTGCGGCCGGGCATAACCCGCAAGAACTGCGTAAAGGCATAGAAGCGGCGGGGGCGGAAGTGGTCGCGGCGCTTGATAAATTGAGCGAGAGCATCGAAGGCAAGACCGAGCGGGTGGCCGAGGTGGCGACAATTAGCGCTGGTGACGAAACGATTGGCAAGCTGATTGCGTCGGTTATTGAGAAAATCGGTAAAGATGGCGTGGTGACGGTTGAGGCTAGTCAGGGGATGGAGCTGGAGTCTGAGGTGGTCGAAGGGTTTACTTTTGACCGTGGCTTTGTCAGCCAGTTCTTTGTCACAGACGTTAATCGTCAAGAGGCGGTTTATGAAAAACCAGCGATTGTAATCACCGACAAGAAAATTAGCAGTGTTCAAGAGTTTTTGCCAATACTCGAGAAATTGGCTACGGCTGGTAAAAAAGACGTGGTTTTGATCGCTGACGAAATCGAAGGCGAAGCGCTTAGTATCTTGGTGTTAAACAAACTAAAAGGCGTCTTTAATACGGTAGCTATCAAGGCGCCAGCATTTGGCGATCGCCGCAAAGAGATATTGAACGACATCGCTATCTTGACTGG
>CAIOSL010000047.1 GCA_903861015.1 uncultured bacterium | reverse complement strand
GCGCTATCTATTTGACACAAATATTGTTATAAAAGGTGTAGCGTACAAAATACGCATTGGTCTGTCTGACCGTTCTGATATGAACTACGAGATGTTGATTGGCCGCCGTTTTTTGGCCGAGAATGGTATTGTAGTTGATGCGCGGATTAACCAAGATTTAGATATCGATAGGAGCAAAAAATCATGAGAATAGCGATTTTATCCAATGGCCCAGCCAATTATTCGACCAAACGTCTAAAAGAAGAGGCGATTTTGCGTGGTCACGAAGTCGAGGTTATCCGTTACAAAGAGTGTTACGCGTCGATCGAGCAAAGTAACCCAACGGTTAGTTACCATGGTGAGGATCTGGCGAAATTCGATGCGATTATTCCGCGAATTGCGTCATATATGACGTCGTATGGCACGGCGATTGTTCGGCAGCTCGAGATGCAGGGGGCTTATACGGTGTCAAGCTCGATTTCGATTAGTCGTTCACGCGACAAAATGCGTAGCCTACAATTACTCGCCAAATCTGGCGTTGGTATCCCCAAGACTGTCGTGTCGCGCAATACAACCGACATTGACGACTTGCTTGAACAGCTGGGCGGCATGCCGGTGATTATCAAGCTGGCTCGCGGTACTCACGGCAATGGTGTTGTTTTAGCCGAGACCAAAAAAGCGGCTAAATCGGTTTTGCAGGCTTTTTATCTGACTAATGACGACGGTACTAACATCTTGTTGCAAGAATTTATTAAAGAGTCGGCTGGTACTGATATTCGTGCTTTTGTGGTTGGCAGCCGCGTCGTTGCCAGTATGAAGCGCCAAAGTTTGGACGATGATTTTCGGTCTAATCTACACAAGGGCGGCGAGGGTACTAGTGTCAAATTGACCGACGAAGAGAAAAAAGTAGCTGTTAAAGCGGCCAAGGCGATGGGCCTTAATATCGCCGGTGTCGATTTGATGCGCAGCAGTCGCGGACCGTTGATCTTGGAGGTTAATGCCAGCCCTGGATTTGGTATCGAACGAGTAACTGGCCGCAATGTCGCTGGTCCAATTATTGAATACGTCGAGATGAACGCCAAGCGTCGCAACAAAAAAGACAAAGTCGGCGCCTAAGTCGAAACCATGCTGTTATAATATGCTTATGAGAAATCATAGGCATATTTGTTATGCGTAGGCAGTTAAACCCGATTTTTATTGCGATGGGGGCCTTGTTGATTATTGCTGTGGCGGTGGTTTATGTGATTATTCCTAACTTGCCGCAGGCCACGACAACATTGCGGTTGGGCGACGGGGTGTTTAAGGCTAAGGTTCTGGCGGATGATAGCAGCCGAGCGATTGGTTTGGATGGTGCTACGACGATTGCAGCCGACAAAGCGTTTTTGTGGGCCTACCCAAGTGCTGGCAAATGGCCGGTTGTAACCAGCGATAACAAAACGGCAGTTGATATTATTTGGCTCGACCAAGACAAGCATGTTGTGCAAATCTATACCGATGCTTCGGCCGACTCTAGCCCTAGCGTGTTTGTGCCGCGATCGAACGCTGTGTATGTTGTCGAATTGGCGGCGGGCACGGTGGCCGGCAAAGCGATCAAATCGGATAGCGTGGCGGTGTTTGATATTAATGCTGGGGATATAAAATAATGGATGTGATTGTCGTATTTGCGGGTTTGGCGCTGGTACTGTTTGGCCTGTCGTTTGCCCACAAGCGACGTTTTGGCCTGCTGGGTTTGGCGCTGGCGGCTGGCTCGATTTTGAGCGGGATTTGGGGTTATGATGCGCAGCTGATTGTTAGTGGCTTGAGTGTGCCGTCGGGACCGCTGACGACAGCGGTGGTTTTGTCGACGATTATACTGTTGCCGGCGGTATTGCTGCTGTTTCATGGCTATACCTATAAAACATTGGTCGGACGTTTGGTTGGAGCGGGCTTGTTTACGGTTTTGGCATTGGCGTTTTTGATTGATCCACTAAAGCATATTGTGGTTTTAACGGGCGGTGGCGCCGATTTTTATAACTGGATGACGACTAATCAGGACGGAGTGATTGGCTTGGGGATGATTGTGGCGGTGGTTGATTTGTTTTTGACCAAGCCGGCCATGGTTCACAAAGACGCAAAACATTGACGAAACACTACTTAAAATGGTATATTCGTCTAAGTCACGAGGCCATAGCTCAGTTGGTTAGAGCGCTTGCCTTTTAAGCAAGATGTCGTGAGTTCAAGTCTCACTGGCCTCACCAAAATAATATATCCACCCCGCGTGGATATATTATTTTGGTGAGATTTATTGAACCTGAACCCACGACATCGAAGATGGAGTGAGTGAGAACTGCCAGTGGGTGTTTTTTAATAGTCATGCTATAGTGACCCTATGACTGGCTGGGCAAACTTTAAGCGGCACTGGCATGTTTCGTGGTTAATAGCCTGGGGGTGCTTGGGGTTGTTTGCCGGTGTCGTTTGGGCGCAATATCTTGTTGATGGTTTTTGGTCGCGTGGTCTAGTGTTGATCGTAGGGTTGTTGCTGATTGGACTAGGCCTGGCCAGTCGGCGAGTTTATTGGTTGCCGGTGTTGATTGTTGGAGCAGTAATGGTGGGTTTGTGGCGTGGGTCAGTGGCGACTGACGGGGTTAAGTTGGTTGCGCCGTACTTTGGGCATGTCGTAACAGTTGATGCTAGGTTGCAAGACGATGTGTCGCTGGATCCAAGCGGTCAGGCTAGTTTGAAGTTGCAATTGCAGACCATAAACGGCGCCAATGCGTCGGGGCTGATAATGGCGACGACTGATTACAGTGATTTGCGGCGTGGCGACATGGTTGGTTTGACTGGCAAGTTTGATCAAGGTTTTGGCGGTTATGTGGCGGTGGTTTGGCGAGCTGCGGTTACTAAAGTGACTCGGTCGCAACCAGGTGACGTGGCGCTGGCGGCCCGAGATTGGTTTAATGGTTTGTTGGGCCAAGCAATTCCTGATCCGCTGTCAAAACTGGCTAGCGGATTGTTGTTGGGGCAGCGGCAGTCTTTGCCGGCAAATATGATAATTGCCTTGCAGGCAGTGGGGTTAACGCATATGGTGGTGGCCAGCGGCTATAATTTGACGGTTTTGGTGCGTTTGGCGCGGCGGTTATTTGCTAAGGTATCTAAGTATTTGGCGTTTTTGGCGGCT
>CAIOSL010000046.1 GCA_903861015.1 uncultured bacterium | reverse complement strand
GTTAATTATACTGCGTGATAACGAATAGGGGTCGTCCTGGTAGCCAATAACTGTGGCGGTATTAATTCCGTCAAATATGTAATCGGGCTTGTGTTGCTGTATCAAATGATAAAGTGATGACTGTTTGATAAGATCATCGCTTAAGTACGAGTAATAGTAATTGATCAGCTGCCTGCGATTATTGGGTTGGCGGGTTTCTTCGCGTGACATTTGCATTAATGGCACGGTAACTAGTGCATCGCCCCATGACTGCACTAACTCTATCTGACGACCATCAAGGTGTTTTTTGACATTCTCAAGAGCGATGGCTGATTCTTCCTCGGTTAGAGTGTGAAGAATAATTCTTTTCGGATTATGTTGAATCGATTTAATTGCACATGCTTCACCCACTTCACCGGCACCTAGTATGAGGATTGTTTTTTCGTTCATAATGTGGCTATACTCTAACAGTAAAATGACTGCAAGTCAACTAGCTGAGATGCTAGTTAGTATCTGTTGATATATCCTGCGCCGCCACTGATCACACTGCTGATAAGCGCCGCAAAAACGGTTGGCAACAGTAACATAAACGATAGACCGTATTCGCCGTAGGTTATCAGGCAACTGAGGTAAACGGTACCCATTATAATATATCGCCCGACGTAATTATCGGTGTCGTACCTAAACAAGGTTAGGATAAAGATTTCAATTGTATATACTTCGATCAAATAACTGATCATGCGCCGTGTCCCCTATTTAGAGTTGTGGGCAAGCATACAAAAAAGCTCGCCATGAGCGATAGCCTTACGACTACCCATACCAGTTTCCCAGTATGACAATACGAAAAGTACTCACGACGAGCTGTTTTTTCGTATTGATTTGATGACCATGCCGTTTAACCGGTTTAGGTCGGGGTCGAATTAACGACTTGTATACATTATATCACTATCGTTTATAACATCACTTTTATTTGACACTATTGTAAGTCATAAGGTTTATACCGATTTTGCGGTATCTTTACAGGTTTGACTGTGATACAGCAAATCGGGATTTTGCTTGCAGTTTTCGCATATCAAGACCAGCTCGTTGCAGTCTTTGTTTTGGCAGTTTTCGAGGTTATTGGTTTTACTGTGGCAATGTATGCACTCGCCAAGAGTTTTGGCATGATCCGAGAAGTTGATGGTTTTGCGGCTGTCAAATACTCGCAGAGCACCCTCCCACAGGCCATCGTCGCCGTATTTTTCGCCGTATTTTACGATGCCGCCATCGATTTGGTAGACGTCCTTAAAACCGCGCTTTTTCATCATGGCGCTGATCACTTCGCAGCGTATGCCGCCGGTACAATAACTAATCACCTTCTTGTTTTTGATATTGTCATATTTGTTGCTTTCAAGCTCGGCAATAAAATCGCGCGAAGTGGTGGTGTTGGGTACGATGGCGTTTTTGAATTTGCCGATTTCGGCCTCGCCGGCATTGCGTCCGTCAAAGAATACAACCTCGTCGCCGTATTTTTCGACCATCTCGTTCACCTGCTCGGGTTTGAGGTGAACCCCGCCGCCAATAACGCCGTTTTCGTCGACTTCAAATTCGTCGTCAGAGTTTTTAAAACCAACTAGTTCGCGTCGGTTACGGACACTCATCCGCGGAAAGTTTTCGCGGCCGCCATCACTCCATTTAAAGACTGTGTCGTTAAAGCCCGGGTACTGCTTGGTGGCTTTGATGTATCGCTTTAAATCCTCGATATCGCCGCCTACCGTGCCATTAAAACCATGTCGGCTGACCAATATACGCCCGTGCAAGTTTAGGCTGTCGCATAGTGTTTTTTGCCACAACTTGACCGCCTCGGGATCAGATAGTGGAAAGAATTTGTAGTATAGTAGGATTTTTTGCATGTATATTATTATAGCCTAATATTGTCATCAACTGTGGTAAGATATAATACTAATATGGCAAGACGCAAGCGTATTAATTATGAACTATCTATTGGCGGTACGGTAATGGCGACGGTGTCGTCGGAGTACGCGTCTTTTGCTATCGATTTGGCGCAAGTTGTTGGTAGTGATTGGTGGATGCAGACGCCCGATAAGGTTATGGGGTTGTCGCCGCGATCCCAGTCGCCTCAGTTTGATTTTAAACGGGATAAATTGGTGTATTTGGCTGCTGCACTCGGACCGTCAATTTTGAGCATCGGTGGGACCAAGTCTGATGAGTTATTTTATGATATGACAATTGGTCACCGTGGTGAATTAACAGCTGGCTACCTGGATATTTTTGACGCTGGCAAGTGGGATGATATTAATGAGTTTGCCAAAAAAATTGGCGCCAAGCTGTCGTTTACGGTTAATGCTGGTCGTGGGCCGCGTGGCGAGCATCGTGGTTGGCACGGACAAAACCTCGAACAACTGCTTCGTTACAGCAAGGAGCGCGGGTACGACATTTCGGCTTTTCAGTTTGGCAACGAAGTTAACGCCTTTGTACTGCGTGGGCGTGGTTGGCGGTTGAGTGCTGGTCGGTATGCGCGCGATTATATTAACGCCAAAAAACTGATCAAGCAATATTATCCCGATGCGGTTGTTACCGCCTGTTCGTCAGCGTTTTGGCCGGTTGTTGGCGAAGTTGTGCCGATTATCCGAAAAACGTTAAAACGTGCCAAAGATCATATCGAGGTATTAAGTTGGCATTATTATCCGCAACAATCCAGTCGAGCGCCATTGCGGACCAGTCGGGCCAGCGCACGGACTATCGTGATGCCCCGCAATCTTAATCGGTTGAAGCGTTATATCGACAAAATCGAGAGTATAAGAACCAAATATTCACCCGATAGTATTTTGTGGATGGGCGAAACCGGACCGGCGCAATGTGGTGGTCAACCCGATCTGTCCGATACTTTTATTAGCAGTTTGTGGTGGCTAGACCAGCTGGGAATGTTGGCCCAAAACAATTACCAGGTAGTAATCAGGCAAACCTTGGCCGGTGGTGATTACGGTATGATCGATGACGATACTCTAACCCCCCGACCCGACTATTGGGCGACGTTTCTTTGGAAAAAGCTTATGGGCAATAACGTGTATTCGCCAATATCGGGCGATATTAAAAATCTGAGAATTTACACACACGACACCGCCAGGTCGTATTCTGGCGTGACGTCAGATTGTCGTAGTGTTTTGTTGATTAATACCAATAAACGGCGCGCAAATAGCGTGTCGCTAGCCAATTATTCTGATTACGAAAAACACGTTTATATAGTGACCGCTGTGGCATCGCAGGACAAGTCTGTCAGTATTAATGGCCAGGCGCCCAATGTTGATGATTTGAAATCGACGATCAGTAACTTAGCCCTAAAAAAGCAAGACAACGCCATCGTAATCCCGCCTTTG
>CAIOSL010000045.1 GCA_903861015.1 uncultured bacterium | reverse complement strand
TTCATCAACATCATGATGCCTTCTTTGGTGGCGATTTCGGTTAGTCGGCCCATGTCGACTTTTTTGCCGTCAACTGGGTTCTCTTCAAAACGCCAGTCACCGGTGTTAAAGATAACACCCATTGGCGTACGGATAATAACACCTGTAGCATCAGGAATCGAGTGGTCCATACGGATTAGCTCGATACTGAAATTGTCGCCGATTTGAATCTGTTCGTGTGAATCTGGATCCATCTCGACATACTCGGGTTCGTAACCGCTAGTCGCCTCTTCCATGGTCTTTTGAACCATGCCCAAGGTAAAGCGAGAACCGTAAACTGGCGCTGGAATCTTGTGTGCCAAATGGCGGTAAGCACCAATGTGGTCCAAGTGACCGTGGGTAAAGATTTGAGCACGAATTTTGTGCTTGTTCTCTTCTAGGTAAGTAATATCAGGGGTGATGTAGTTGATACCAGGGTAATCAGCGCCTGGGAACAAAAAGCCAGCGTCAATAACAATAATGTCATTTTCGTACTCGATGGCCGACATGTTTTTGCCGATGCCCATCTCGCCCAGACCACCGATTGGTATGATCCTTAGTTTTGGACCATTATTGCGGGGTTGGCGCTGTTGATCGGCCGGACTAAATTGGCGACCCTCGTAACCGTTATAGATTGATTTGTTAACCGGCACGTTAATAACGTGTTGGCTGGCCCGAACATTTACGTTCTCGCTGGTGCGGCGTTGAGCCCGGTAGGCTTCACCCTTGCGAGTGGTTGTGTTGTTTAAGACCGTATTATTTGATTTTTGTTTAGGCTGAAACCCCGGCCGTTTTGATGTATCGTCCGGTTGAATATTAGCCAGTCGTTGTTGTCCCATTTTTCGTATTCTCCTCTTCGTTTTTTAGAATATCTATTATTTTTGGTAACTTTATAAAATCTTCAATCAAAGTCGCACGCATACCACCGTTATATAGGGCGGCAGCGGGGTGATACAGTGGTACAATGACCAATTTGGTATCACCAAACTTGATTGTTTTTGGTTGACCGTGAACCTCGCTGATTTTTACTCCTGGAAGAAAATATTCCATGCTGTGTCGGCCTAATGTCACTACAATTTGTGGTCGAATGACATCCAGCTGACGCACCAAGTAAGGCCAAAAGGCCGCTTTTTCTGCCGGCAAAGGATCGCGATTGTTGGGTGGTCGATATTTGACGATGTTGGTAATAAAAACATCGGTCCGTTGCATATTAGCGCTAGCTAGCATTTCGTTTAAAAACTTGCCCGCTGCACCGATAAATGGCAAGCCAGACAAATCTTCGTTCTTGCCAGGCGCCTCGCCTATCAACACAATATCGGCATCGATATTGCCGTCGCCCATAACCAGGTTCGTGGCTGCTTGAGCCAAATCCGGACAGACATTGTTCGAGACAATATCTGCCTTAATTTGCTCGAGAAGTACTTGCTTGTTATCAGTCATACCCACTTTTTCTTAGTTAATACCACAAGACGACGTTCGTTACCCTAATTGTAGCATAGATAATTATCAAAATCAAGGATTGTGGCCTTTAGCCCGAAACCGTAAACGTGTCGTTACCAGTAAAGACGTGAACATAATCTGATCCGTTTTGGTATTTTGAGCCACCGCCGGCGTCGAGTGACCCAACCGGATAGCGAACAATAACTATACCCTGATAGCCAGAGCCACCTTGGCCAAGATTGCCAGACCCGCCGCCACCGCCAGCACCGTAATACGAGGCGTTACCGCCAGTCACATGCCCACCAGAACCCGCGGCAGCACCGTTGCCACCGCCAGTAGCACCGCCAGGACCCCAATAGCATTTGTCGCCACCGCCGCCACCGCCGGCACCGTAGGCATAAGTATTGCCACTGATACCACTCGAGAAACCAGCACCACCTTGCATCGTTCCGGCGCCAGTACCACCAGACCAACCATCGCCGCCCTGACCACCGGCGCCGCCACCGCCACCGCCGGCATATTGATTGCCGCTGGCGCCACAGCCACTTCCGTTTCTCCAGCCACCGCGTCCACCTATATTTGAATAGCCCCCCGGTTGGTAATTGCCGCTGTAATTAGAGTTGCCGCTACCCGTGCCGCTACCGCCACCGCCTGATCCGCCAGTTGCGCCTGTTTGTCCGCAGCAGTTAGCGCCATGACCGCCACCATAGGTGATGTTGCCAAAGGCAGTTGAATTGCCGCCGTTGGCTTGAGCTCCACCACCGCCACCAATACCAATGCCATAGCCTTGGCTATAAACACCTGGCCAAGTGTCGATCACACCACCGCCACCACCGCCGCCACCGTTGTCGTATCCGCCACCGCCACCGCCGGCCACGATCAAGACATGGACGTTTGGAACCGGCCGATGATACTGAATCCAACCAGTACTGTTCCATGGACCGGTACTGTACGGGCTAGAACATTGGGCCTGAACATCGAGGGTATAGTAATAATCAATCTTGGCAGTTACGGCATTCATTCCATTGCCGGCAGTTGCGTTCCAACCACTATCATAACCATAATTAGTATAGTAATGATATCTGTAATTGGCAGTTGAAATACCTGGACAAGACGGCGTGTTCCAAGTGTAGTTGGTCCAGTACCAATCTGGGGTCGAGTATGCGACCGTCACAACGACCGGCGCGGTTGTGATTGGATGAATATAGTTAGGACCCTCTACGCCAATGGCCGGATCACTGTAAACCGTCGGGCTTATAAAGCAGCGCGCCTCGGCCCGATAGCCATATTTGGTACCTTCGGTTGGGGTTTGAGTGGTAGTATTTGACCCAGACCAGGCAGCGTAGGTACTCCACGATCCATCATTGGTTCGGACGTCGAATTGATATTGCGGCGTGGCGTTAGTGGCCGTACAAGCCACGGTGCTAGAAACTACATTAATAGCGCCACCAACCAGGGCAACCGATGTAATACTTGGAGTGGATGGTGGATTGACCGGATTATAATAAGTCACTTCACTGCTCTCGGAAAAACCACTAAACAGCGAATCGCTTGAATAACAACGGGCCTGGGCCATATAGCCATATTTGACGCCTTCGGTCGGAAGTTGCGAAGCGGTCACTAACGCCCCCCAATCGCCGTAGTTCGACCACGCACCATCGTTGATTCGGTATTTGAAACGGTATTGAATAGTACCAGACGTACATGTCAGTGGGCTGATGTTAGCACGAATCAGGCCAGTGTTTAACCCAACCGTTAATGATGGAGTTGCTGGTGGATCGATGGCTAGCAGCGTATTACACGCCCCCGGCGAGGACTCTTTAAAGGCCGAATTAGTAATCGAATTCTTGGTGCCTTTAACGTTGTAGCCCCGAATGCAATAATCGGTCGAGTTAATGACGACCTGAATGACGTTATCCTGTGAGGGCGTAAAGCCCAATGACGTATCTGGGCCATCGGCCGAATAGTAGGCCTTGCCGGCGGTTTTGTGATTGGCCGCATAGCGCGCCTGCAAGCCATCCATGGTATCGATATCTGATATAACACTGATGTCGTGTGCCCTGGCCTGCAAACCATTAAATACCACAAAAGAGATCGACGCTAAAATGCCAATTATGACAATCGATGTTAATAACTCAACAATCGTAAAGCCTCTAACCAGTCGCATTTTTAAACCCATAGCCGTATTCTACACCATAAGCGGCATTGAACCAATCAAAAACCCAGAATGAAATTGTTTAAACGCTTTTGATACTGAGGCTGAGGCGGCCTTTTTCGTCGATAGCAATCAGGCGAACCTTGACGATTTGACCCTCGGTCAGGACGTCAGTTACCTTCTCTATACGCTTGTCGGCTAGCTCGCTGATATGCACCATGCCGTCAATGCCGGGCATAATGTTCACAAAGGCACCAAAATCTTTAATACTGACAACTTTACCTTCGTAAACCGTACCTACTTCTGGCTCTTCGGTTAAGCCTTTGATCCAGTTTAGGGCTCGCTCGATCGCTTGACCGTCAACGGCGGCGATTGTGATTAAACCATCATCCGAGATATCGATCATAGCACCAGTTTCGGCAGTAATCTTTTTGATTGTCTCGCCACCTTTGCCAATAACAGCACCGATCTTGTCGGGATTAATCATCAGTTTTTCGATGCGTGGAGCGTATGGACTGAGCTTTGGACGAGCGGTCGCCAAAGTAGTCAACATGTGATCAAGAATGAAGGCGCGGCCGGATTTCGACTTGGCCAAAGCTTCACCCAAGACCGATACTGGCAAACCATGTAATTTCATGTCCATTTGAATGGCCGTAATACCCTTGGCAGTACCCGTAACTTTAAAGTCCATATCACCAGCAAAATCTTCGGCATCGGCAATATCACTCAGGACATATGGCTTGTCGCCGTCCATCATCAAGCCCATGGCGATGCCCGAGACTGGCGCCTTGATTGGCACGCCGGCATCCATCAATGCCAAGCAGCTGCTACAGGTTGCCGCCATCGATGTCGAACCATTTTGGCTCATAATCTCGGTGACGCTGCGAATTGCATATGGAAAATCTTCGCGTGATGGCAAAACTGGCATTAAAGCCCGTTCGGCCAAATAACCGTGGCCGATTTCGCGTCGTCCCGGGCCACTGAGGCGGCGGACTTCACCAACCGTAAAGCCAGGCGCATTGTAATGGTGCATATAGCGGTGTTCGCCCTCGGTGACCTCCATGGTGTCGACAATTTGCGAAAAGCTTAATGGCGCCAAAGTTATTATATTAAGTGCTTGGGTCAGGCCACGAGTAAAGATACTCGAACCATGAGTGCGCGGCAGGACCCCGACTTCGGATGATAACGGTCGGATTTGATCAAGTTTACGGCCATCTGGGCGCAAGCCATTTTCGACAATACCCCGACGGACGTCTTTGTGTATAGCCATCGTAAAGGCCTCGTCGTACTCATCGTGAACTGCGTCGTATTTATCGGCCCCAATTGCAGCTCGCATTTGTTCGTGGAAGTCCCAACGCAGGGTCGAAACTAGTTCGTTGCGTTCTGGATAAGGTTTTTGCAAGTCTTCGCCCAATTTACCTTCTACCCAGCCATCAACAGCTGCTTGAATTTCGGAATTTGGCAAAACCAGTTCATATGGCAAAGCTACTGGTGACATCTTGGCGACCAGTTCGTTTTGCAATGCAATTGCCGGTTGGTAGGCCTCGAATGCCCAAGCCAAAGCCTCGGTGACTAGCTCTTCGCTGACTTCGTTGGCGCCAGCCTCAACCATCGTAATGCCGCTTTTAATACCAGCTACAACTAGATCAAGGTCACTAGCCTCACGCTCTTCAGGGGTCAAGAAAGCCTTAAACTGGCCGTTAACACGACCAACGCGAATACCCGCTACTGGGCCATCAAATGGCACACCGGCTAGCATCAAAGCCGCGCTCGAAGCGATCATAGCGATCGAGTCAGGCCGGAAGTTTGGGTCAAGTGACAGTACGCTCGCCACCACCTGAACTTCTTGGCGATAGCCTTTTGGAAACAATGGGCGGATCGGGCGATCAATCAAACGGCCAATCAGAATTGCTTCGTCACTTGGACGACCTTCGCGCTTGATAAAGCGGCTGCCAGAAATCTTGCCAGCAGCGTAAAATTTCTCTTCATAATCGATGCTGAGTGGGAAGTAGTCCAAAACCACTGGTCGGCTGCTGACCATAGCCGTACCTAGAACGACGGTGTCGCCATAGGTTACCAAAACGCTGGCGGTCGAACGAAAGCCAACTCGATTAACTTCGAGTTTTAATGGGCGGCCACAAAAATTAGTAGTGACCGAGAAAATCTCTTTGCCACTGGGGTTGATAGTAGACATAATGTCCTCCTTTTTTAATTAGTCACGCGCCAGTTATTATCGCGGCTATAAGTAACGGGTACAGAAATTTGCTTTAATCAAATTGCTCTATCCACCACTTAGACCGTACTGGCTGGTGATGTTATCATCATAGCATAAAAGTGTATACTTAGGATTATGATAGATCGCAGAATTAATGTTCGAGGAATTATTCTAAAAGACGGGCAGATTTTGGCCCAACAATTAACTCCCGATCACCACGGTCGACCACGCGACTTTTGGTGCACACCCGGTGGCGGCTTGGATGCCGGCGAATCGCTGCATCAAGGCCTGGAACGCGAAATGATCGAAGAAACTGGCATTAAACCTGTTATCGGGGAGTTGTTGTGTATTCAGCAATTTAATGACGGCGAGCAAGAACAATTGGAGTTCTTTTTTAACATCACCAACGTCGATGATTATCGATCAATCGACCTGTCGGCTACCTCGCACGGCCTGGCCGAGATCAAGCGCGTCGAGTTTGTCACACCAAGTGCCGTAGGGCTTTTGCCAAAGTTCTTACGCGACATAGATCTTCAGGCAATTATCGACCGCCAGTCCCCTATTTACATTCAAAGTCAGCTGTAAAAGAAAAACTCCGCAATTACTTGCGGAGTTCTAGATCGGCGACAGCCTTCTTGTAGCCATCGAAGCTTTTAGCCTCGAGGTACTTTAGCAGCTTTTTGCGCTTACCAACCATTTGCATCAAACCGCGGCGAGCCATGTGGTCGTGCTTGTTCGACTTTAGGTGGTCGGTAATCTGCTGAATGCGAGTCGTCAAAATTGACGACTGTGCCTGGGGGCTACCGACGTCATTCTTGTGAGTTTGAGTCAAAGCGATTGCTTTGGCTTTGTTTTCTTTCGTTATCATCAGCTATAGACTGTAGCAAATTTTGACTATTGTTTCAACCCCTGTTTTAATCTTTAGTCAACTATCCCCATTTCGGGCAGAGTTTTGGCCTGGTCGATCGTCCAATCGGCGATCTTTACGCGGCGCAAACTGGTGCAATAAGCACCTGTCGACAACTGATCGCCAATGTCAGACGCCAGACTGCGGATATAGGTTCCGCTGGAAACATGGGTTTTGATCTTGAGTTCTGGATAAGTGTAATCGATCAAATCTAGGGTGTGAATCGTTACTTGGCGAACCGGTAATTCGACCGCTTGACCGCTGCGGGCTAGGTCGTATGACCGACGACCATTAACCTTGATGGCACTATAGGCCGGCGGACGCTGCTCGATAACTCCAACGAACTTTTGTAGTACCTCTTTGACGTCGATTAAAGTCGGCACCGCGTCAGATACATCACTCAAATCGCCTTCTGGATCACCGGTTGTACTGATCTGGCCCAGTTTAATTGTCGCTTCATAAACCTTATCAAGTTTGCTGTATGATCCAGCATTTTTGCATTCTTTGCCAATCACCAAAATCATTAGGCCAGTCGCGAATGGATCAAGCGTGCCGGTGTGGCCAACTTTAACTTTTTTGGATTGTTGGTTAGTTAGCAATCGTCGGACACGCGCCACAACCCCAAAACTGGTTATACCAGCTGGCTTGTCGATAAGAATTATTCCGTCAGTCATTTATGCAATCAGTATACCACTTGCCTACTGTTGGCCAGGAATCCGAAACTGACTGGGGTCATTGATCGGATTAAGCGGTTGAATTGTTGGGATCGAATTTGGGGCCGGAACACTAAAATCTGGTAATGGTGGAGGTGGCAAGGTCGAGAAATCAGGCATCTGAGTTGGCGGCAATGGCATCTCGATTGGTGGCAACGATGTCGCCAAAGAGTTAGCCGCAAAAATATCAACGGTTTTAGTATCCTCGGGTTGACCAACACCGTTTAGGGGTACCTCGGGCACCACTGTGGCCACCGGCTGCCCCAGATAAGAATGGTTGAGTATCGTACTGTTTTGCTGATCTTCGATTGCCTGACGGGCTTCTTCGGCCGCCTGATCGGCCGTAGCGTTTAAAGTGCCGCCAAACGATGGTTCGGCGATTTCGGTTGGCGTCGTACTAACAATCGGCTCGATCGACTCGGGGGCATACGCCGGCGCCAAAGTCGAATTATCGATATATTCAGGCATAGCAACACCAGGTTGCGGCATAGTCGTATCAACTTCCGGTTGTGGAGTCATAGTCGAAAAGTCGCTGACGACCGTGTTTGAAGTGTCGACTTCCGCGGGTACTTCGGTATCGGTTGGATGATCGATCATCAGACCGTCTGGCGGCAGAGTTGAGGCCTCTTCAACCGTCTCGACGATCGGTACAGCTTCGACGACTGGCTCGGTATTAACCGACAAGACCGATTCATCAACTATTGGAGTGTTGGGACTGAGTTCGTGCGATTCTTGCAACTTGGCAGCGATCAACTGCTGATCGGCACCCGATGCCATTAATTGGGCTGCAATAGTCATAACTGTCGCCGAGGTGCGAGGGTTGCTGAAACGGTCGGTTGACGATACTATGCCTGTCAGCAGCGCGGTTGCTATCTGTTTATCGAGGATTGGTTTGTCGGTTTTTAGGGCCTGGCCTACCGCCACCACCATCTCGCTAAGGCCACTGGCTGTTTGGTCGTGCCAGTCAAAATTACCTAACTCGCTGGATTGGTCACCAGCCGTCAAAGTGGCGATTGTCACATCGTGCAGTATACGACCGTGCGCCGCCAGGGCATTGTCAAGGTGTTCTTGGTTAGACACGCCCAACGCTAAAACTAATTCAACATTAAAGTCACCCTGGCTGAACTCTAGGTCGTCACCGGTGATAACCGTACGATAAGGTGTAATAAAGATTTTGACCATGTCGCCTTCGACTTTGTAGCGCAAATGATCGGCCTTTTCTTTGTCCAGCGAAATAATAAAATCACGCAAGCTGTCGACGCTATTTTCAAACACCTTGTCCGGGTTCAAAAAATTAATTGCCGCCGGTACCGTACCGCTAAAAATCGTTGTGGCGTGTTTATCGAGTTTATTGATAATTGTCGCCAAGCCAATAGCAGCCGATAGTTCGTCGACCGATGGATTCTGGCTGACGGTTACCAAAATATTAGTCGATGCTTTGATCTTGTCAACAATCTGTTGTTTTATCTTGTTGGCGGCGTCATTCATGTTGATTACCCTAGCTTTTTATTTTTTAGTAGATTTTACAGTTACTATACCATAAGTATTTTAGTAGCGTCAAGCTGATCGTAATAACTCACCACCTTTGCAACATAAAGTAAACAAAAAAGCAGGCCGCTCGTATACTGTAATTACTACTAAATAAGTTACAGATATGAAAGGAGGCCTGCTATGGCCTATTCTAT
>CAIOSL010000044.1 GCA_903861015.1 uncultured bacterium | reverse complement strand
GAGATTAGACATTGGCCGACGGTGTTGGTAGTTACGGCTGTTAGGCTATTAGTACCTTGGCCAATTAGTACGCCGTTTTGGGTGAGGCTGGTGTTGCCGGTACCGCCGCTAGTAACACCTAGGGCGGTTGTTAGGTTGAGGCCGCTGAAGGTTGGTGTTGAGGCGACGGATATATCCTGAGGTAGAGTCGTAACTGATGTAGCTTCAAGTTTGCCGTTGTTTATGGTTAGGCCATCGCCCAAGGCTATGTTGCCATTCTGGCCAGCAATACTAGTAACACCTGTATTAGTAATGGTAGTCCCTTTAACCGTAATGCCGTCCGTACCGACAAATGTGACGTTGCCAGTTTGTCCTTGCATGGTTAGAACACCAGTATTAGTTAAGTGGCCATTTTGAGTAGTTAGACCGACACCCGGTTGAGTTAGCGCCGCAGCAGTATTGCTTAGATTAATACTGTTAACGCCATTGTAGTAGTTAAGTGAACCATCGCTAGACATATATATCTGACCAGCAATGGTGGCATTTGACACTGGACGAAGGGCTAGACTTTGAGCGCTAAGATCGTTGGTTACGTTGAGGTCACCACCAACTATCTGCTTGGATACTGGGAGGACTGGGTTTGGAGAGATGGCGGAGAGGTCGAGGGTTTTAGTGGTGGCCGATGAGTTTTGAATACCGCGATATACAAGAACTGCCGCCGACACAAACACGGCTACGATAATAGCCGCTACGATAACTATAGGTATAAGAGCTCGACTACGGTTCACCATTACGAGCCTACCTTCAATATGAAATAAGTAATAGTCAGACCCAGAAGCATAATTACTACACTTACCGCCAATATTCGCCACATACCATGAAGAATTACATCACTAGCCAATGGGTTGCGTCCAAGAGATAAAAAGGATTCTCGACCCGAACTAAACAATAAACCAAATGCTAATATTAAACTGCCCAATCCTATAACCAGGGCAGCTATCACTTGCCAGATAGCAACCGAATGACCAACTAAATTATTTGCAGCCTGTTGAATAGAGTTTACCAAGCCAGTTCCAGAAGATTGGGAATTGCCGCTATCTTGCGACAGCTGAACTAGAACTTGAGCGATTCTTACAGTACTAGAAGAGTTAGTGCTACCGTTGCTCACTTTTATAGTTTGCCATAAATTACTAGCACCCCCGTCTATCGACTCGAGTGCAATTCCGACCATAGTCCGACCGCTCTGTAATATGGTACCGATGCCAGCAAAAGCCGACACCCCAATTCTACTGCCAGATTTTATAGGGCCATCGACATCGGAAACTAGGACATTTACAGTGCCGCTATTAGCGATATCTATAGAACCTTTAGACTTGCTAGATACCACTCCAGAGTAATCAGAAGTTACCAAAGAAGCCAATACTGGTTGACCACTGGCATCAAAGGCTACGAGATTACCTACTGAAAAGTCAGCACTAGTAGAGTACTGAGTAGCCATATAGGCGCCAGCAATGCTAGGAGAAAAAGACAGAATTATCATTAAAGATAAACTGACAAAACTCACCAACCTAATATTTTTTACACCGTATTTCATTTTTGTTATTTTTTAAACCGACCCGTTTGTTTATTTACATGTACCCTATTAAAAAGTATAAGCAGTTTAATCGATATATGCAATGTTTTATAGCCATTTCTTATCTAGATATCCAAAAAAACTATTGTCTGGTTCTCTTTGACATGCATAACCCCTCTTTTTATGGCTATTTTTTTAAATGACCCATTCGGCAGCCTGACTATTAAATCGGATGGGCTTAACAATGTCAGGAATTTATGATGCTGAGGTAGTATGTCAAACGGACCTGTCTCATTAACTGCCGAGAGGCTAACGGCATCACCATCAAAATACACCTCAAATGGGGAGTGTATTTTGACTTTCATAGTATAACCGCTGTTATTTAGGTTCATTTTTTTAAGTTATGATATCCTCGATACCTTTTAGGGTTTCCTTGATAGTGAAGTACTCGCCCTTATTACTAGTTAACTCCTCTGTAACAAACATCGACTGCGAGAAATATTGTATTAATTTTTTCGCCTTAGTAAAATCGACTTTATCCTCGGCGCTCAATTCATTCTCGCCGATAATAGCAATTATACCTTTTAGCGATTCGTATTTTTGAAGTATAGCCTGGACTCTTCGGCTCAGATCATAATGACGAACACCTACTATATCCGGAGATAAAAGTGACGATGACGTCCGAGACAAATCAACAGCTGGTCGGATGCCCTGCTCGGCAAGTTGGCGACTAAGAACTATGACTGAATCGAGTTCGTGCTGTATCATCTGTACGGCTGGGTCACTCAGATCATCCGCCGGCACATATACTGTCTGAACAGCCGTAATCGACCCATTCTCATTAGAGCTAAGCCTATCCTGAAATAATTTAATGTCTGAAAATATAGTAGGCTCATATCCACCTTCAGAAGGGGTTTTTTCAAGAATAGTCGCGACTTCGTTACGCGCCTGCACATAACGATACATATTATCTGCAAAGAACAGAATGTCTTTATTTTCTT
>CAIOSL010000043.1 GCA_903861015.1 uncultured bacterium | reverse complement strand
GTTCAAAAAACCACGAAGTATTCAAGCTGTTGTCAGTTGTGCTGCCAGCTGCCTTGGCTATCTGACCGCTGGCTTGGACAGCCGATTGAACCGTGGCGACTTTGCCGGTCGAATCGGTCAGGCTAACCGTCAATTGGTATTTGCCGGCCGTGGCGTAATTAAAATCCAATACCTTATAGGTCGACGAGGCAACGCTTAACAAAGTATTCGAGCTATTACCCCAATCGCTGCTGATGGCATAAGGTGGAGTCCCGCCCCAAACCATAATACCTAGCGACTGTTTGGAGTTCGGTATGATAATGCGTGGTACGCAAGTGATGGCGATATGCGGATTGCCGCCAGTTGTCAAGCCGGCTGTTTGGTAATCGCTACAATCTTGAATTGTTGTGCCCAGCCCAGCGATAATTGATGGATTAAGTGGCACAAAGGGCACGGTCGCCTCGCTGGAAGCAATTTCGCTACCAGCCCCACTGACAACAGTCAAATTAACCGCCGGCGTATCAGGACCAGGTTGATTAAGGTTGTCGTAATTTAAAGCTTTGATACTATTTGATCCAACCCACAGTTGGGCTGTCAATTTGAATACTCCGGCATCCGTACAGGCCGTCGAACCAATGGCTGATCCGTTATCACTAACAACCACAAAGCTATCGACAGCACAAGTACCGCCAATATCAACCTTGTTCTGGTTGGTTATTCGTTGACCATCAACCGGGCTGGTAATTACAGCACCGACAGTCGGCGCCGGGCCGGCAACAACCGCCCCAACATAGACCTGACCGCTGGCCGAAGTAGCGCGCGCTATCAGACCACTAGAAAGCAGCAAAAATAACCCGACTATAACCAAAATAACAATCAAAGATAAGTGCGAAGTGTGTCGAATATGGATCAGACGTCCGGTGTGTTGGTGATTAACCAATCGCAAATGTCGCAAGCGCGACTGCTTGCCGTGAACAGTCGTTACCGCATGTCGAAGACTACTGGATTTTGATCTTTTTGTGATCTTTTTTGACTTCGATTGGTTTGGTTTCAACTGCTTTGATTTCTGGGGTGAGCTCATGAATTGCTCTTTCTTCTTGTTGTTGTTTGTTAGCTAATTCGATCTCGCGTTTTACGCGCTCAACTACACGTTTATTATACACTTTAGCGATGCGATTTAGAATAAACACTATCAGGCCAATAACCGCCAGAATCGCCAGGATTAATCGATACGGTACCACCCAAAACGATGTCGTGCCGCTAATGACCTGGCCGTTAGTACCATAACCCAGCATAACCGTGGCCGTATAGCGCCCCATCATCCAGATTCCGTCTAGTTTGGACTCGAACCGCCGAATACTGTCAGGCAAGATATTATTTTTGTCGGCATTTACCGGCAACGTCGCCACCAAGTTACCAAACATATCGCGAACTTCGATACTACCGGTTGGCTTGACGTGAACGTTACCCTGATTTTGGATTCTGGTCACCAAATTAATTGGTGAGCTCTCAAAAAACCATGATTCATTAGCGCCAGCTGCACTAAACAGCGACACCAAGCTGGCTTTTTCGGCTATATTGCCGTCAACCCTAATCAGCAGCAGCAGTCCGGCACTGAATGACAGGCCAACACCACTGGTTTTAAGCTCGGGTGGTTGCCCCGAAAACCGAATCACGCCATAATGACCGCCTGGTTCGGCATTGGCTGGGACGATAATTTGCGCCGTAATCACCTTTTCTTGGTGTGATTTTAATGTAAACTTTGGGATTGGTGCCACCCATTTGATTATCGAGGCGCTGCTGGGAGTGGTACTGTTTAAGACTACGTGTGGCGATCCGGATTCGTCAGCCGATGTAAAGTCATTGGTCGATGATTCGTAAACCAAATCGGTTGGAGTAACGTTGGTAATTTTTAGGGTGACCTCGTATACATTGCCGCGGGTGGCGTTTAGTTCGACCAGCGACGGGCTGATACCAATGCCTTTTTCGCTGCTGCTGTCGACGGCATGAACCGTCACAGGGCTAAGGCCGACAAGCACAAAAACAGCTAGGCCCAATAAGATTCGGGGTAGCTTGCGAGATTCCATAGTTAAAAGTTAGCAGTTGCTACGTAGGTTATAACTGTCGTATAGGTACCCGGAGGTGCCAAGCTGTCGACGTTTGCGATATAACTGGTGGTATAAACGTTGCTGTTGGTTGGGCCGGTGGCGGTGGCGATCACATCGCCAGCAGTATTAAACATAAATTGATCAACGGTATTATAGTTGGTGGCCGGAGTACCAGTACCCGCACCAGTTACGTTGGTGCCGACCGCAGGTGTAGTATTGGCGCGCAGGTTAAGACCAAACTGACGGCTGTTCGGAGTCGAGGCGGTTGGCGAAGAGATAGCTGGTATGGTGTTGCCGGCTGATTCTAGTGTGCCGCCACTGTAGGTAACTGTGTAGCCAGAAAGGGCGTTGGTAGCAACGGTCATTGTCGATGTGCCCGAGCCTGTCGTACTGGTAGTCAGTGTCCCCAGGTTAACCGCTGTATCGGCCAGAGTAAAGATCAAAGCTTCGTCGACGACTGCTGTAACAGTAACTTGACCAGCGGTCGAGGCTGCGACAACACCGTTATCGATTGGTACCGACCAGGCGGCGTCGGAATAGGTAGCAATTCGCAAAAAGAAAGTTGCATTTGTAGCCGAAGGATTAGTCACGCTGCCAAAAGTAACGGTTTGGGCACCCGAAGGCAAAGTCGTATTGCCGGATTTGGTTATCCGGAGTGCACCAGCATCAGACGTGTCAACCGTCCAACCGGTTGCATCACCCAGGTTAACTGGCTGAACCGAAAGCGTAGATGTGCCAGATGAAAAGCCAGTTGGGGTAGTACAGGCGTTGCTGGCTGTCGTACACGCAGTCATACTGACCGATTTGATGATCGTGGCGGATGGTACCGTAAAAGTAAAGGCATACGTGGTGCTGGCCGAAGCCACCGAGCTGCCGATGACAACTTTGCGGGCGGTAATCTGAGCTGCCGAAGCTACGTTTGGATAATAGGTTATCAATAATACAACAGCAAAAACGACGTGCAAGGCCCGTGCCAACGACGATCTAATTTTGGTTATTGTCATATTGATTTTCTACCCTATGCTATACCAAAACGTATGCTTGATATGGTGCTATAATAACATAAGAATGAAAAACAAAATAGTTATTATTTTAACATTAGCAATATCTTTGCTAATTCCTTCGACCAGCTATGCTCAGCCTTATGGCAAAGGTATTTATAACGCTAATATCCCCTACGGCAACGAGACTTCGCTGTCGATTGCTACCAGTGGTGACGTTACGATCCCAATCACCCCAACCCTGTCTGGCGTTCAGCAGTCTGCCAACAATACCATCACTGTCACCTCGACCGATGTCAAAGGGTACAAACTATACATCCGGGCCATCAATAACTCGGCTATGCAAAACCAAGGCACTCTGCTGCCAGCATCGTCCAACTCGACCCCGGCGCCACTAGCAACTAATACCTGGGGATATAATTTGGACGGATCGGCCAACTTTGTCGGCATCACCCTCAGCGACGTTTTGATTCATTCTGTCACCACCCCCGTTCCAACCGGCGACAATACGACAGTCACTTACTCGCTCAAAATGAACCTGGCAAAAGGCGCCGGCCTGTTTGTGGGCAATGTCGTCTATACAGCCGTCCCGCAAACCGACTAGATAGGTTTGGGCCTGTAAAAAGACCAATAAGCGTAAGCCAGTAATGCAACCAAAATTACTATCGTTGCCAGTGGCGGCACATAGACAAAATATCTAGTCTCGGTTACTGATGGCGTGTCGCCCAGACCAATCGTATAAATTATCTTGTAGACACCCGGGAAGTATGGCATAGGCAAATCGTCAGATATCGACCGGACAGTTGATGGCAATATCAATGCTTCGCCGCTAGTACTAGACAACACGTTATCACCAATCATATATTTTAAGTCGACTCTATAACGACTGCGAAAATGTGTCGTGCCATTGTTTTGAATCGTAGCACTCCAGGATGTGGCATTGTTAATCGCCCACGGCGATGACAGTGACAATAGCTTGCCTGCTCGACTGACATTGCCTAGGACCGTAATATACAGCAGCGATGCAACGCGGCGCACCGAAGTAGCACCAGGCGCCGACAGGTCGTCGCTGCCGACAAACAAACTGATATAACGACCACCAGGTTCGGATAATATCGGCACGCCTACGGTATAGTCAACCTGCTTGGTTTCGCCAGCCGCCAAGTTAAATGACGGAATGCTAAAACTGACCCATTTGGCAACGTCCGAATCGGCCGTAAAGGTATAATCATATTGTTGATTAGTCACGCCAAATTCTTCGCTGGACATACTGGCCGCAATTGGTTGATCGGACGAGTTGGTCACCAGCAATGTACCACTTAGAGCAGTGCCTGGCTCGATCTCTAGGTCGCTGCGCAGTGGCGATATCGTTAAGCCTTTTTGCATAACCGCCGGGGTATCAGCGGCGGCAACAAGACTGGGCCGAGCCAGCCCGATCGCTAGCACTAGGCCTAAACCAATAATTACCAGTGACGCCGTTTTGTTACCAACCATAGTTAATTATCATTATATCACTGGGTGCCGAACCAGCCGCTTGCCTGAAGCCCCGATAATGCTATAATTAAACCAGTACTATATATAGAAAGTGAGTGGTTAATGGGTAAAACTGAGATAATCTTACTAATCGTGGCGGTTGTTTTGGTGCTGATGGTTGGTGGCAAAAAGTTGCCAGAACTAGCACGCGGCATCGGCCAAGCCGGCAAAGAGATCCGCAAGGGTTTTAGCGGCGACATCAACGACGACAAAGACACGAAAAAATAATCTTGATTTCACTAAAAACACCGCGTTTAAATCGCGGTGTTTTTATTTTTGCCAATTACAAAGGCTACTTCAGGCCTAGGTAATTATTAACTGTCAAGATTCGCTTGCGGGTATGCTCACCGATCGATCCAGTCGTCAGCAGATCAGCCTTGGCCACATCCCAAACATCGGTTGGCATATTGATAACGTTGGTATTAACCGCGCTTAGCCAGTTATGTTCGTCGACTGACAGGCCCGACCCACCAGCGTAGTTAAAGCCCTCGACACGCTCGTAGTTAACCGCAATCGACGCACCGTTCGACAAGTCAAAGACATTGGTTGCTACACCAGTTACTGGTGTAATGTTGGCACCGGTAATGTTGAGTGGATTGACAGTATCGAGGTTTTTGATCTTGACCGAGTTATCAAAGATAAAGTGAGTCGAGTCGATCGCCACGATCAAGTTGTCGCCGGTTGCGATACCGGTCGCCGTAAACAGATAGTACTGATACCAGTTATAGATACGCTGCGCCGACGTAATATTATCGGGATCGTCAACATAGACACTGATACCATCAACGCCGATCGAACATTCTGTCACCAGTGACCCATCGACATAGTTATCGGTATAGACCGTGTTGGCCTCTTGGCCGGCGTTCATCATAAAGCCGACTGCCGTAATAGTACCAGTCGCTTTGTACCATTTGTAGGCCACCGACGCACCGTTAACATACATTATACGGATGCGGATATTAACGTTTGTAGTGTAAGCATATGGGCCAGTAAATGACGTGCCGGTTACAATCTCGTTCCACAACTCGACACTGTTGGAGGTGTCGTAGATTTGAATACGACTGCCGGCGATTATATTATTAACAACCACGCTGACAGATAACGAGGACGTAACCGTAATGTTTGGCCCCAGGTTGGTGTATGATCGACCCGGCACCAACTTGACCGTTACGCTGCCACCACTGGTATTAACCAGCGTCAAGGTACCGGTGATGGTTGATCCACGCAAATCGTAGGTGCCGGCCGTTGCGAAGTCTAGAGTTACGCTATCAAATACCATATTGATCACGCCTGGTGTGCTCAAACGATATTCGCCACCCTTAAAGATACCGCCACCAACACCGCCCCAATACTCCCAATCGCTCTTTGCCTGATAGAATGTGCCGTCATAACCAAGGATGGTCCCAGCCAAATAGTACGACACGTAACCCTTGAGGCCCGTCTCGATATTGGCAGTGCTGGCCTGGCGCGCCCGCAGGTTGTCTTGGACCTCGGAATAAGTACGGCTGCCCATGTCTAGCGTTTTGGCAGTGTGGTCGGTGACGATACCTGGCAGCGCCAGCGCCGCCGACTGCGACAAGACCGCATATTGATCTGTAACCATTCGGATAACTTCGTAGGCCACCGCAGTACCAGTTGGGGCGCCGGTTGGCGAAACAGGTATGGTTGACCACTGGTAGCCATACTTACCGATATATTCGTTGACGATAAGGGTACTCGACCCAACCTTGTAAACAAAGAAGCCTTCGGCGTTACCACTACCATCGGTCGACAAAGCGCTGTTGATCAGCGACGTGCTGTATGTTCGGTCAACGCCACCACTATCAAAACAGGCTACGATCGCATACTGTATATTGGCGCCGCCGGTAATTGCCTTGACGTTACGATAAATATGCTTGCCGTAATAATACGTACCACTAACATTCCAGACTGCACCGTTCTTGTCGTCGTACAATCCACCGCTCGATATGGTCAGCACACCAGTCCCCTGGAAGACAACACTCTTGGTTGTATCCGACAATGCTACCGACGTGCCGCTGACCTGCAGCGACCAGTTGGCAGTCAACAAATAGTCAATACCGTTGATCGTCGAAACCGTGTCGGGTTGGCTAAAGTTGGCGGTCAGGGCGTCAGAGTAGCGAATAAATTCGTACAGATGAAACAGCGTGTGTGACGATGTAACAGTTATCGTTTTTAGGCTGTAATCCATAGCAATACCCGTAAACGTACTGACAGTAGATGACGAATCTGAAACGAAACTGTCCACTGACACTGTAATCGAGTCATTGATCTGGGCACCGTTGACTGTTCGCGATCCGGTACCGGTCAAGAAGCCGTAGGTTCGGGCGCGGACAAAGTGCCCAGTATAGGTTGTCGAGTTAATTTTGTAGACCGCATAACCAGTCACCTGGCCCGACGAATTGGTTATCAGAGCCGAGACGCTAGCTAGTGATGTGTTATACGTACGATTGACCTTGGCGCTGTCAAAATACGCTACCGCCACACCAACCAACGGGTTGGTGCCGTCGTTAATAATATGCGTAAACAACGACGCATAATACGTATTGCCGCTGGCCGTCCAAACGGCGCCGGTAATATCCAAGTACAAGCCGCCACTAACGGTCGAGATCGTACCGGCTAAGGACCGGGTGGTATCAGATACAATTACCCCGGCACCACTGACGATCAACGTCCAACCAGTTGTCAAATAAATATTCTTTTGGTCGACCGATATTGTCATCGGCACATCGTAGGTCATGTTGGTCATCTGGCAGGACCACCACTGGGCGTAGTCGTACAGCTCTAGCAGGCTATGGCTGGACGTTACGGTTATCGTCTTGGCAACACCGTTAATTGCTATGCCGGTATAGCCGCTGGCATCCAATACGTTACGGAATAACGTTTGAATAGCTAAAGTCGACTGATCGGTCGACAATGTCAGCCAAGTACTGCGAACTTCGCCGTAACCTGGTTTGCGCACAACGTACGAATAGGTATAGGTGGCGTAATAGTCGTATGTATAGGCATAAGTTAAGGTCGATGTACCGTAAGATACAAGGGCGCTACCATCGTTCAAAATACCGATATAACTGCCATATACTAGCTGGGTGATCGTAAAGGTGGCCGAGAAAACCGGGTACATGACCGTCTGATCGACGTTGGTATAGATCTCTAGGGCGTTGATATATGACGTAAATGATGGATAGAGGGCAAAACCGTTGGTAGCACTGTTGGTACCGCGTGTCGTAACGCTGGACCTAATCGTTTCGCCCGGCGCAAATACGCCCGATATCGTATCGACGTTAATCGAGCTACTGTTCGAACTGAGGTTATTATTCTCGATGGCAATAACGCGCGCCGTGGCACCAGACGTCAAACCGTTAATAGTTTCGTTCAGCACAAATAATGAAGTCTGCGTGGTGATCTTCATACCAGCATAGGCCGTAAAACGTATTTTAAACTTAAAGCCCGTCGAGGCCGAAACTGTCTCGGTTATTAGGTTGGCCTTGGTCAATGTCTTGTAAGACCCATAGCCCGAACCGGTATCAACAGCGTATTCTGTCACCAAACAGAAGTTAGTTGTGCGATCTGGCCCCAAATCAACACCGTTCATGCGCGGCATGGCATTTTGAAAGCCCGACACGCCCAATATTTTGTGATCCCAAATGAATTCAATCGAATCACCAGGGTTGTAAAAATACAACTTGCCGGTATCGTCAAACCTTGGGTTGCCTGACACGACAGTATAGGGTTTGGACGCCAGCAACGACTCGGTAAAGTTAAGCCGCATAATACCAGTCGTCGTACCGGTGTATAATTCGTGGAAGTTGTCGTCGTACATGGCTGTATAGCTAGCCTGGTCGCCATCCTGAGAGCTGCCCAATGTCCAGCGTGGGTCGTATGTATTGTTTGTAGATGTGGATTTTCCGCCAAACAATCCCCTAATCGCAGTCTGTAATGTAGTAATTGAGTGCGGTATATCATACAGATTACTGCGTGTGTTCTTGATGGTCAAAGATTTGGTCGAGTTGGCCGTAACAATTGGGTAGAGTGAGCTGATATAGTTTTGGTAATAATCGAATTGACAGTTGGCCATGGTGACGATTGGCGCAGCCGACGAACAGTCTAGAATACTAAACTTACGCCCGTTAATCGGTATGGTTATGTTGCGAAACAATACCTGGGCCGACGATGCCGCATACAAGACCGACAAGCCATAACCACCCATACCCCATGGCTGATCTTGGGTAACGGTATCATAAACCATATTAGTGCCCGAATAAGCATACAAGGCATTGGCGTTAGTGCCATAGTTAGTCATAATCATGTTGCTCTCTGATGGCGTAAAGCCAGATGTCGTACCCAAAAACAATTCCCAATACCTAGTTATGTTAGTGGTCGACGGGTTGTTGAAGCCAATCTGAGTGCCGGTATACTGATCCTTTACAAACGACACAGCGCTGGTGACATTTATTGGTGTGAACGTATACGTCGTGGTGGTTGTAGCGATCGGCAAACCATAAGCAGTAGAGGTTAACTCCACTTGAGCATTACCGACACACAAGTAATAAACAATCACACATGTCATTGTTCCAGAGGCTGTCGTTAAGGCAAAGACGGCCGCAGCAGTCATATCCACTACATATGACGCCGAAATCGTAAACTGAGTTAAGCTAATGATTTGTTTGACGTAGTAGACGGTACCTGCACCTATAATATTTCCGAATGTAGTACCGCTAAAAGTTACCATCTGACCAGGTATAAGGCCTGTAGTAGAGTTAACCGTTATGTAGTTGGTAGTAACGGTGGTATTGGTTACAGTATAAATCGCACTGTTTGAGTTAACCTGTATGGTCGCCGTTGTTGTAGTGGCCGTGGCGGTAAAAGCTACCGAGATCTTCTGCGCATTAGACGAGCCTGTAAATGTCTGAGTAGCCGTGCCTAGTTGAATCTGGCCAGTTACGTTGTTATCAGGCTGGAATACCGATACCTCCTGCACTATCCATATAGTGAAAGTGTAGCTTAGGCCAATCGAAGTAGCAACCGTCTGAGATAAAGTCCCCGAGGCTGCGGGAATATAAATACGATCCGCCGTAGCGTATGATGTCGAACCACTTATAGCGATAAGGCTATCGTTTGAAGTTGTGTAGCGCATATTAGGCGTCACATAGGCATTGGTTTTGGTCCACGAGGCGTTATCTAAAGTATATGACTGCAACAACAGGTTAGTACTAGCGTTGAGAGTATACGGCGTCGCTTCAAATTCTGGTGTTTCATAAAAACCGCTCAGCAAAACGACCGTAGCCGCCGAAATCAAGGATGTAGCGTTTTTAGTTAAAGTGGCGCTGGTGTTAGAGTTAATTGTTAATATGCGCGTATCGGGTGGCAGGTTGGCATGGTAAACCACCATGCCGGCGGTAAAGCCGTAGGATACGTTTACCCCCAGCAAGTTGGCTGTTAGGTAGTTGGATATAACGCACGTCATTCCGTCATCCGATATGCTGGTTATAGTTGTGCCGCCCGGGATACCGGTTGCCGTTACCGGCATGCCTGGTGTCAGTGCACCGAAACCACCCGAATAGTCATAAAGGCCCGCAAAATACAAAACGTTGGTTCCCACGTCACCCCTAACGTTACCAACCGTGCTAAAGGCGTTAAGGTTAGAGGTAGTTGTTAGGTTGGGTGTGCCCGAGCTGACCGTACAGCTTGCCAAGCTAAAGCCACCAAAGTACTTTCGCACCACATAATAATAAGTTGTGCCGTTAATCGGCGCCGTTAGCGAACCGGCGCCGTTATCAGCGTAGGCGTTAACGTTGTAGTTCTGTCTAGTCAAAAGCGTTGTGACATCACGCGTCGAAAAGCCAGTCGTTGTTGAGCGGTATATTTCTATAGCTGGTGTCTGCGATGCGATTGGAGCCAAGTTAAGAAAAGATATAACGACCGTATTCACAACACCGTTGGGATACGCGCCGCCGTACACCATTCTTCCGCGCTGCGCATCGGACCAAACCTGGAACAACACCACTGGCATATCCAGGTAATGTCCCGAGACCCAATAGAAACTACCGTAGTCATAAAAGTTACGGACTTTGATATAGTACTTACCCGTAGTCAATATATTATTTGAAGCATCCCGCAGAATACGATTCAAATACGAGTTTGAGTAATTAGCGCCCATATACTCGTTTAAATAACCGGGTTTAAACTTGACGTTCGAGACCGTAATGTTCGATCCGTAAGAAATCGCCCCCAACTGTCCACCGTTACCATAACTTTCGATATTATTAAATAATATGTTAGACGAAAAGTGAGCCGCTACGGCTGGGCCACCACCACGGGCGGCAAGTGTCGTTTGACGTAAGTTAGTACAGATCGCACCATCACAACCGTTTGCAAAAGTTACCATACCGGCGACAGTATCGCTAGCGTTAGCCGACCCAATCAGCCCTGATCCACCGTAATTTACAATGTGAATATTATCCAAACGCGCATTAGGGCAATAGGTTAAGTATATATATTCATAGGACTGACTTGAAAAATAGACGAAATTCCACCCAATTGAGTTGGCCGGGTACCAATGCCTAGCGGGACTGTTCGATATACCAAAGTTAGTAATCGACAGCGACGTTACCTTGGCTATCTGGAACATATAAACCACACCTACGTAATTTAGCGACACCAGTGTTGCCTGGTTAAAGTTGCCGTAAATCAAGTCAAACAAACAAGTATCGGCATAGAACTTGCCAGCGTTAGTCAGTGTAATACCGCCGTAATACGATATAGTACTGCTGTATGTCGCCATACACGGCAAGACATCGGTCATCATAATATTTGGTATCCACACCCTGGCGCCACTGGGCACCACATTGCCGTGCGTACCATCGCCAACAGTCAGCGTCGAGTTCATCTGGGCGGCCATCGGGTTAAAGACTGTATAGGTGTTTGGACCAGCCGAGACTGTGGTTGGAGTATGCAATCGTAATACTGTCGAACTAACTACTTGTTCGACGACCGAGTTCCAGACGATACCAGTGCCCGAGATTGATGCGCCCGGCAAGACACCGGCGGTTGATGTTACGTAGACAAACTTGGTGCCATATGTCACACCGCCAGATATCGTAAAGCCGCCATAGGTCGATACCGCATTAGCACCCTGAACAAAATAATTGCCATGTTTGCCCGATGCCACGTTATACAAACCGTCCCTGCGCCAAATCGGTGGATGCAGACCATAAGCCTTGGTGACATTCAGCCATTGTTCGTAGGTATTAGTACCATTGCCAGTCTCGACCCAGATAGAAGCCACGTAGTCGGTATATGGTACTGTAAAAGTCTGTCCGGCCACACCAGTACCGGTACCAATCTGAATACGAGCCCCGGCCATATTAACCGTGCCCAAACCAAAGGTTGTGATCGACCGCTGGCTAGTACTGTAGTTGCCTCCCATCAAAAAGCGATTAGCCGTCGATGTCGATGAGTTGACTATATTGAGCGTGCCCGAGTTGATCGTGATCGCGCTCCACGACTTGACCTGGTTGGTATTGACCGTCACTGTCGCGTTATTGTTAATAATCAAGGCATCTAGTGACGACCATGATAATGGCAGCCAAACCAAACGCAAAATCGCCCCGTTAGGCGCCGCAAACGTATACCAAGTATAGCCGTTGGTCGAATAGGCACCACTGGTGGTACTGGAGGCAATCGCCACAAACATCTGGTAACCCTCGATCGTCTTGCCGGCAGCAATCTTCCACGAACCCGAAGCTGGCATTGTCGAGGCCGTCCAACTGGCGCCGTTGTCCGTTGAATAGGCCGAGGCGTTAGTGTTAGCCACGGCCACCCAGATACTATTATTGTAGGCCAGGTCGGTCCAGCTGGCGGCCGACGGCAAGGTTGAGGTATTCCAGTTAATACCATCGGTACTGTACAGTGCCGTGGCGTTACCGTTGCGTATTGCCAAAAACCGGCCGTTACCGAACCTAACCTTCCAGCTGCCCGACGACGGCAGAGTACCGCCCGTCCAGCTGACGCCGCGATTGGTTGAGTAAGCAAAGTTAGCGGTCGATGACGTAACCGCCACAAATGTCCAAACACCGGTACCCGACGGCACTCCCGCAGCGATCGAAGCCCAGGTTGTCGATACCGGCAAAGCCTGGTTGGTCCACAGTTCGCCGCGCGTTAAGCTCATCGTCGAAGCGATTGCGCTAACCGTAGCGACCGCTACATAAGTACCACCACCATAAGCAATGTCGGTCCAGCTGGATGCAGTCGGCATTAAATTACCATTGGCGACCGGGTTAACCTTGCCGTCATGCATTACGTTATTAACCTGCGAACCGCTGGCTATAAAAACTGCGTGTCCATCACCACATGCCACGCCGGTCCAGCTTAGGGTTGCTGACATAGTACGTGCATTGTAGGTGTTATAGCCGTATTCAGACTGATAGCACGACGCCGATGCCGAAATCGTGCCAATAAAAGAGTAGCCTATTTCATCGACATTGACGTTTGTACTGATTGTTTGTGTTGCCATAAATAACTGTCAGACTGCTTCTTATCTAGTTTGTTATCTTGCTACCCTTTGCATGCCACCATAGTGATCTAATTTTAACACAAATAATAATCTTGTGTCACTCTAAAAACCGTATTTAACTTTAACGCAATTGGATGTATTTGTTCGACGTCAAAACCTTCTTGCGGAAGTGTTCGCCGATCGAGCCTGATGTTGTCAGGTTGGTTGTTTGGATATCCCAAACATCGTGCGCCATAGTATTAATCTTGGTATTGGCGTCGCTGAGCCAGTTATGCTCCTCGACCGATAACCCTGTACCGCCGGCAAAGGTAAAGCCCTCGACGCGCTCGTAATTAACCGCCATTGACGCCCCATTGGACAGGTCAAAAACGTTAGTCGCTGGCCCGCTAACCGGGGTCAAGTTGGCGCCAGTAATATTGAGTGGGTTAACGGTGTCGAGGTTTTTGATATGCATCGAATTGTCAAAAATAAAGTGGGTCGAGTCGATAGCGGTTATCAGGCTGTCAGTAGTCGCCAGACCGGTCGCCGTAAACAAATAATATTGGTACCAGTTGTAGATCCGCTGGCCCGTCGTGATATTGTCGGGGTCATCGATATAAATATCCAATCCATCGGTACTGATCGAACATTCGGTCACCGTCGACCCGTCGACGCTGTTGTCGGTATAAACCTTGTTAAATTCCTGGGCGGCATTCATCGAAAAGCCCGAGGCCGTGACAAGGCCCGTCGCCTTGTACCACTTATAGGCCGTGGTTGCCCCGTTAATATACATCAACCTAACCCGAGCATCGATGTTATTAAGGTATGAATAGGTCTTGGAGAATGTCGTCGTCGGCACGATTTCGTTCCAAAGTTCGACGTTGTTAGATGTATCGTAAACCTGAATACGGCTGCCGGCAATAATATTATTAACCGTCACCGTCACGGCAATGGACGATGTTACCGTAATACTTGGACCAATATTGGCAAAAGTTCGGCCCGGTACCAGGTCGACCGTGACCGCGCCACCACTGCTGTTGACCAGCGACAGCGTACCAGTAATAGTCGAGGTACGTAAGTCGTAATTGCCAGCCGTTGCAAAATTGAGGGTTATGTTGTCGAGCGTAATGCCGATAACACCAGGTGTTGCCAAAATCAGTGTCCCCTTCATCTTGGACGGCGACGATGACCCACCTAGAAAGCTAATTGTACCGCTGGTTTTGAGGGTGTTAAACTTGCTGTCAACCGCCAAGACGGTTGATTTGATCGTAATCGTATTGGTGGATTTATTGACCGACAAGGCCGACGAAGCACTGGGGTCAATAACAATATTTTGCGCCCCCAAATCGACAATCTCACCATCTTTGAGCGCCAAAAGCGAATCGATGGTCGGGTAGTCGGCGTTGGCCGATTGTATCTTCCAGTATTTAGCGACATCATATAGGTCACTTAGGGTAGCAATCGACGTCAAAGCGGCGGCGGCCGAAACGGTTCGACTGACACCGGCGTCAGCGTACAACGTCCATGGGTAAGCTACCGGATTAAGTCCTTTCAAAACAATATTAGGCATCAAACCAATGTTGTGAGAATACGAATAAATTCGGTGTGTAAAGTCATCATTGCTGTTGTTACTATTACAATAATATGTCTTGGCGCCGGTATTGTCGTTGCGGTACATATAGGCCAGCAAGATATTCATCACACCGCTTGACCCAGCCGAATCGGTTGTGGCCGTATAAACCGTCGAGCCGTACTTGCCAGTCAGTCGTATTAAGGCGTACTGAATCGCTACGCCGGCACTGGTTTTGACGGTATAAGCAATCTGTTGATAGATATTAGCCATACCATAACGCGGCGCATCGACCGTTAGCTCGTAACTGTTGCTGCCGCCCGATCCATCCTCGCAGTTATAGAAGTTAATTAGAGGGGCATTATCAAAGGTATCCGTGCGCCCGCTGCCGACCAAATTACCAATCGGCAGTGACGGCACGCCATAAACCGAATAGACGGCACTGATTGGCGTAACCGCATTAAAGTTGAACATCGAGGCAGTTGTGCTGGTGCCCCGCATCGCCATGTTGTTGATTGTCACACCAGATGGCGCAATTAATTCAATACCACCGCCGTCAGTCGTGCCAGAGGTGTTCATCTTTTGGTATTTGACGCCGTCAAACGTCGTAATCGTATTAAGCTGCATAAAGCTGTTGCGCAGCGTCGAATCAACAATCGTTAGCTCGGTGGCCGAGGCGCTGCTAGCGAACGCACCGGTCAGTAACATGCTTTGGCCATACATCCGAAAAGTCGCCCCCGAGGCCACCCAAACGGTCGACATCGTTGGCGAAGTACCAGCGCCATCGTTGGTCGTGCCGGTGCTTTCGTTAGACCCACCAATAAATATCCCCGACTGCCAAATGGCCGGCACAAAGTAATTGTCTGGCTGCAAGACCGGGTCTTGATCAATACCAATAGTCAACGTGCCGTTAACTTTGATGGTGTTTTTGGCATAACCCGACGGCTGAATCATCAGCTGTTCGCCAATAGCACCCAGCGAGCCACCAGCAATCGTCAGCGTGCCGTTAATAATCAGATCAACACCACCGTTTAATTCGTAACGTTTGTAGTGGCCATAGTCGGTGACATTGATACCGGACACACCAGTCAGACCCGACAAGCTAGTATCGGTACCAGTCTGCGTAATTGTGCTGCCGGTAGAGCTGAATGACATTGGTTATACCCTGATTATGATATGTTTTATTGCCATAACTTTAACCACTCTTCTTTGGTGATGTCACTTTTGGTGCCGTCGATATCCAAGACATACTTCAAGCGTGATACATCCAGATACAGTGTATAGGTTTTGCCGTCTTTGGGTTTTTCAGATACAAACTGCAGCATAATACTAACTAGTATAGACCTTGGTTAGGGTTATGTCATCACCAGAGTACGAGATGTAAGTGGTCAGAGTTTCGCCGGTTAAGTTATTGGTCACGACCACTTCCGAAATATTTTCGCCGGTATAATAAATGTTTTTAGTAAACAACTTAACTGCTTTGGAACTATTTTCCCAAACGCCCACCTCGGACGGGTTGCCATAGACATCATTTGTCAACTCGGTATATGACGTGGCGTAGGCATCGTTAAACATCAGGTCGATCAGCAAGCGGCTGCGTGATGGCGGCACTGCCCAAACCGGCAAACCACTGCCCGAGGCCGTCAACACCTGGTTAGAGTCACCAATTGGCAAGCGCGTAAATACCCCGGCCGTACTGCGATAATAAATATCACCAGCAGCACCCGAACTATCGTCGTACGTAGCGATCGTATTACGAACGTTGCCGGTACTTTGGGTAAAATATAATTTGTCGGTCAAAAACTCGACCGCACCGGCCTCTGGCGCCGCCATCAGCGCACCAGATGTAAATTTGAGCGGTGCCGTACCAGACGCTGTCGTACCCGGCCGAATCGTTATTTTTTTATGACCACCATTGGTCGCGTTATCCACGCCAGTATCGTAGTGCTCTTTAGCCAAAAACTGGTTTAATATATCCCCCCAAGCGCCATCATCGCCGTTAACAACCGGTAAGCGTTGTTGCGTCATCGGCTAGGCTCCGTACTTGCCACCACCAAAACCGCGACCCGATGCCTCGACTTTTGGTTGTTGAAGTGTGACGGGTTTGCTGGTGTCCATCTGGGTCAACAGGGATATGATCGTCTTTAAACCAACGATACTAAGCAAAAACAGACCGCTGTATTTCAAGAAGTCTTTGCGGTCCATTTCTTTGTCGCGAATGGTTTGAATTATGTCTTTATTGATCACGAGTTCTACCCCTATTCGTTGGCGACGAATATCACCTATAATCATAAGCCAAAAAAACTAATAAATCAAACTGCAATCAATGTAGGTTTTTATGTTTTATTTATCTTATAAACTCGGCCTTTTT